>WAOY01000184.1 GCA_015520985.1 DHVE2 group archaeon | reverse complement strand
GTGGATATCCTGCTTCCCGATCTCCAGGACGAGGTCATAGACGTGCGCATGGTTCAGAGGATGACCGACAGCGGTAGGAGGACTAAGTTCTCCGTGATGGTTGCCGTCGGAAACGGGGATGGCTTCGTAGGCATTGGGACTGCGAAGGCCAAGGAGGTCGGCGCTGCGATAAGGAAGGCCATAGCCAAGGCGAAGCTCAATATAATTGAGATTAAGAGGGGCTGCGGCTCCTGGGAGTGCGGCTGCGGGATGCCCCATTCTGTGCCGTTCAAGGTGACTGGCAAATGCGGATCTGTGCGAGTCACGCTAAAGCCGGCACCTAAGGGCGTGGGCCTTGCGGTGGGAGATGTGGCCAAGACCATCCTGCGCCTCGCCGGCGTGAAGGACGTCTGGGGCTTCACCCAGGGCCACACGAAGACCACGGTTAACTACGCCGCCGCCACCTTCGATGCGCTCCGCCAGACCACGGTTATGCGCGTCAACCCGAGGATAATCATGCCCATATACAAGGGAGGTGTAGAGGATGTTCGCAGTGATCAGAGTTAGAGGACGTACCGGAGTGAGGAGAGAGATTGCGGATACCCTCAAGATGCTCAATCTCACCCGGGTGAACCACTGCGTTCTAATTCCCGATACCCCATCGTACAGGGGGATGCTCCAGAAGGTCAAGGACTACGTTACCTGGGGCGAGATAAACGAGGAGGTGGCCGCGAAATTGATTCGCTCCCGCGGACGCCTCTACGGAGATAAGCCGATAACTGACGAGTACATAAAAGAGAAGATGGGCTATGAGAGCATTGAGGAATTCGCCAAAGCTCTCATTGCAGGCAAGGCGCTGTACAAGGACATACCAGACGTGAAGCCCGTCTTCAGGCTGCACCCGCCCATCAAGGGCTGGGAGAAGACCAAGAGGCACTTCACCGAAGGTGGTGCCCTCGGGTACCGGGGTGAGAAGATAAACGATCTCATACTCCGCATGCTCGGTCCCGGAGGTGAGTGATATGGCAAGGAAGAAGTCAAGGAAGATGCGCGGCTCGAACACCTATGGCCATGGAAGGAAGGGACGCCGTGGAAAGGGAAGGAAGGGAGGCAAGGGATACGCTGGCCTCGGGAAGCACCACTGGAGCTTCGCCCTGAAGAACCCCGAGTTCCTCTGGGGCCGATACGGGTTCACGTCGCACCATCCCAAGGAGGAGATAAACACGATCAACGTGGGCACTCTCAACGAAATAATTGACGATATGGTGGAGCAGAAGCTCGCCCTTTACGACGGGGACAAGTACGAGGTGGATCTCAGCATAATTGGGGTGAACAAGCTCCTGGGAAAGGGCAAGGCCACCAAGAAGATGATAGTTAAGGTTAAATATGCCAGTGAGATGGCGGTAGAGAAAATCCAGGAGGCAGGTGGTGAAGTAGTCAATGCCTGAGAAGGAGATACCCAGGAAGAAGGGCGTGGCTCTGCCCGTGGCTATCTCGTGGTTCATCTTTGCGTACCTGTATTTTTCCATTTACGAGTGGAAGCTCCTGGGCTTCATGGACTTCATCAACAAGATAATCATCGATCGGTGGCTCGATTTCCTGATATTCTCACTGTGGAGCGTGCCCCTCTTTGCAATAATCTATCTCATGGCCTCCTACGCCGGGGAGAAGAGCAAGCTCTACGGCCTGGAGCCAATAATTTACTATCTGCCAATAATTAAGAAGCCCAAGGGCCACGTCCACTTCCGCCAGAAGCTCCTGTGGACAATCACCGTGCTTCTTCTCTACTTCGGCCTCACCAACATATACCTCTACGGTGTGGACCAGGAGAAGGTCGTTGACCTCTTCGCGTCCTTCCGAGCAATCATGGCGGGCGCTTCTGGCTCTTTGATGCACCTGGGTATCGGGCCAATAGTGACTGCGAGCATAATCATGCAGCTCTTCGTCGGAGCGAAGATATTCAACCTGGACCTCACCGACGCGGAGGACAAGTCCATATATCAGGGAACGCAGAAGCTGCTGGTCATCATCATGATCTTCGTGGAGGCCATACCCCAGGTCTACGGGTATCTCCAGCCTTCAAACGCCTTCGTGAATCACCTGGACTCCTTCGCCCCCGGCTACGGGGACTTCCTCGCGAAGTTCATAATCGTG
Source organism: DHVE2 group archaeon (assembly GCA_015520985.1). Classification (GTDB taxonomy): domain Archaea; phylum Thermoplasmatota; class Thermoplasmata; order Thermoplasmatales; family Aciduliprofundaceae; genus JAADDK01. Next base: position 2,806 of record WAOY01000184.1, on the reverse strand, counting down.
ATCCAGCTCTTCTTCGGCTCTTACATCGTTTTCCTGATGGATGAGCTCGTATCCAAGTGGGGCATCGGTTCCGGCATATCCCTCTTCATCGCCGCCGGCGTGTCCCAGGCGATATTCACCGGCACGGTTAACTGGATCCCATCCCATGCGGATCAGCCCGTGAGCTTGGCGAATCCGCCCAGCGGGTGCATACCGAAGACCATCTACATCCTCCAGCACTCCTCCGCGGCGCAGCTGTTCGGCGGGGGGATAGAGAGGATACTCTTCATGCCCCCGAACCCGATAATAGCGCTGCTTGGAACAATACTCATATTCTTCCTCGTGGCGTACGCGGAGAGCACGAAGATCGAGTTGCCACTGGCGCATGAGCGTGCCCGCGGAGCCCGCGGAAGGTACCCGATAAAATTGATGTACTCCTCAAACATCCCCGTCATCCTCACCTCAGCACTTCTGGCCAACGTGGCCATGTGGTCCATGCTGTTCTGGTCAAACCCAACGCTGAGCAAGATACCCTTGCTCGGCCACAATCCCTGGATAGGCGAGTACCCGACGCCGCAGCAGGCGCAGGAGTGGGGGATACGGACCACAACGCCAATCGGGGGAATCGCTTATTACCTCAACAGGGTCCGCGGCCTGTCCTACTGGCTCCTCCCGTTGATGAACCCCCAGCGCTACTACCAGGTGTTCACCTATCAGACGTACTGGGAGCTCGTGCTCCACGTGATAGTTTACGTTTCCTTCATGATAGGGATGAGCGTCCTATTCGCGAAGTTCTGGATCGAGACCGCCAACATGAACGCGAGGGCCATAGCGCAGCAGATACAGAAGAGCGGGATGCAGATACCCGGGTTCAGGCGAAGCCCCGCTGTGCTGGAGAAGATTCTCAACAAGTACATCCCTGCGGTCACAATCCTGAGCGGAGCCCTCGTGGGTGCGCTCGCCGCCTTCGCGGATCTCATAGGCACGGTGGGTAACACCTCAGGTACCGGTGTTCTGCTAACCGTGGGCATTCTGATACAGTTCTACGAGGCCATGGGCCGCGAGCAGCTGATGGAGATGCATCCCGTCATAAGGCAGTTCTTCGAGTGATGTGTATGAGGGTGATAATCGCCGGGGTACCTGGAGCGGGAAAGACGAGCATAATGAATGAGGTTGCCAAGAGAACCAACCATCGCATAGTCAACTACGGCACCGTAATGCTCGACCTGGCCCTTGAGGAGAATCTCGTGAAGGATAGGGACGAGATAAGGAAGTTGCCCATAGAGGTGCAGAGGGACCTGCAAAGGCGTGCAGCGAAGAAGATCGGAGGAATGGAGAACATAATCGTGGACACGCATTTAACAATCAAGACGCCATCCGGCTACTTCCCTGGGCTCCCCGAGTGGGTTCTTAAGGAAATCAATCCGGATCTCATCGTGGTAGTGGAGGCGGAGCCCCACGAGATCATGCGCCGCAGGAGAAACGACACCTCGAGGAAGAGGGACTTCGAGACCTACGAGGACATCAAGGAGCATATCCTGGCGAACCGCTATGCTGCCTTTGCCTGCTCCATCCTCACCGGCGCCCCCGTTATGATCCTGACGAACCGGGACGGTATGCTTGAGCAGGCGGTGCAGAAGTTCATGGAGGCGTTCAGATGAGCGAAGAAAGCGTCGAACCGCAACAGCAGATGGCCTCGAGTTCATCGAGCATGTACTTCCTCTTCTTCATGCTGCTGATGATCATAATGTTCATCCCCGAGGTGAGGATCTCCCTGGGCATCCTCGCAGGCTATGTTTTCAACCCCCTCTTCTCCTTCGGTGGTAGATATCCCATATACACCATCCTGGCCACAGGGTTCATACTCACGCTCATCAACGTGTGGGCAAGGCATCACTTCACGGATTGGGTGAAGATGGCAAGGAGTCAGGCGAAGATGAAGGCCTTCAACAAGGTGTACCGCGAGGCCGTTATGAAGAAGGACATGGCCAAGATTGAGAAGCTCAAGAAAATCCAGATGCAGTACATGGCCGAGAGCATGGAGACGCAGTCGCAGATGATGAAGGCCACGATGATAACGCTCCTCCTCGTTATAGCGATATTCACCTGGCTCTGGACGTTCATGCAGTACATAGCGGTGTACACTTACATGGCCGTGCCGTGGAACTTCCAGGCAGATATGAACTCTGTGTTCATATTTCCCTCCTGGCTCTGGATATACTCCGCGGTCACGATGCCCCTCGCATGGGTGGTGCAGTACATATTCAAGTACTTCGAGTTCCGGAGGAAGCTTGAGGAGATGGAAGAAGTCCCGGCGATGGAGAGCGGTGAGGAATGAGAATTGCGATAAGCGGTCCACCGGGAAGCGGCAAGACGACCGTCGCAAAGCTCCTCGCGAAAGAACTCGGCTATCCCATCCTCTCCGGCGGCGATATTTTCAGGGAGATGGCGAAGAGGATGAACATGGATATCATGGAGTTCAGCCGCTACGCCGAAGAGCACGAGGAGGTTGATTACCGCATAGACGAGGAGATAGTCTCCAGGGCGAAGGGGATGGAAGACGTCGTAATTGATTCCCGCCTATCGGGATGGATGCTCCACCGCCACGGGATCCCAGCCTTCAAAATCTATGTGGATGCGTCCCCCGAGGTGAGGGCCAGGCGGATAATGAAGAGGGACGGCGGAAATTTCGAGGATGTGATGAAGGCCATGCTCGCCCGGGAGGAGAGCGAGGTGAGGAGGTACAGGAAGCTTTACGGCCTGGACTACAGGGACACGAGCATATACGACCTCGTCCTGAACACGGATAACCTCACACCTGAGGAGG
>WAOY01000183.1 GCA_015520985.1 DHVE2 group archaeon | reverse complement strand
TTGCTCACGAGCTTGTCTATCTCGTCGAGGACCACTATCGCGACACCACCCCATCGGTCTATGTAGTCACGGGTGGTGGAGAATATCTTATCGATTGGCCAGCCGGTGAAGGGAATCTGCTCCTCCCACGTTATCGCGAAGTTGTTGCCGATGTTCTGGAGCACAGAGTATGGCGTGTCCACGGTCTCGCAGTTCAGGTAGATGTACCTGACCTTGGACTTGCCGTAGACCTTGACCGCCTTCTCCAGCTCGCGCCCCACGTACTGCACCACAGCCGTCTTCCCCGTGCCGGTCTTCCCGAATATGAGCACGTTGGACGGTTTCTCCCCGTACAGCGCAGTCGCGAGAATTTCCGCAAGGCGGTCTATCTCCCTCTCACGGTGAGGGAGAACTTCGGGCAGGTACCCGGGGTAAAGTGCCTCCCGGTGTTCGGTGAAAAGCGACGTCTTCCTGATATGCTTCTCAAATATGTTGCCCATGTTTCCACCCGAAGCATTGGTGGGTATGATCTCATCGTTAAAAAACATTTTTTTACCAGCAGTTTTACCAAAAGGATTAAATCCCACTTTCCCCAGGCGTATTTTCCTGTGGAGAATTAACGCGTTTAACGAGTTCCTCGTAGAAGCGCTCCTGCATGGTGAAGCGCACCTTTATTCTCTCCCCATGGGTGATCTCCCTTATCCTGCCGAACCTGCGTATGTACCTCATCTCCTCGGAGTCCATGGAAGGCACCTCGAGCACGTATTCCCGAATGCGGGCTTCTTCCATTATCCTGCGGATCAGTGCATCGAGCCCCTCGCCGCTCCTCGCAGAGACGAGAACAGGATCTCCGATCTCCTTCACGGCGAGAACCTTTTCCTCGATTTCCTCCGCCACATCAACCTTGTTTATAACCGGCACCATGACTCCGTGTATCTTGCCCAGGAGTATGTCCAGGGAGACGTTCATCTTCCTGCGGAATTCCCCGATATCGTCACTACCATCCAGAACCAGGAGGACCACGTCTGCGCTGTAAATCTCCTCCAGGGTTGGCTCGAAGGCGCTTATGAGCCAGGGCGGCATGTCCTCTACGAAACCCACTGTGTCCGTTACAAGTATGCGCTCCCTCTCTATCCTCGATGTCTTCGTGGCCAGCGTTGAGAACATGCGTTCCTCCGCGATCATATTATTAGCGGTTAGGGCGTTGAGTAGCGTGCTCTTCCCGGAGTTGGTGTAGCCGGCGATGCCCACGAGAACGAATCCCTCCTCCCTGCGCCTCTTCCTCCTCTCTTCCCTGTGTTTCTTTATCTTCTCCAGCTCCCTCTTTATCCTGGTCATCTTTCGGCGGATCATTTCGTAATAATCTGCGATTTCGTACTCACCGGCGCCGTGCCAGCCCGCGTGCTCGCCCATCCTCGCGTGGTGCACCAGTTCCCTGATCATGGGAATCTCGTACTTCAGCCGGGCGTACTCCACCTGGAGCATCGCCTCCTTGCTCTTGGCACGGTCTGCAAAGATGTCGATGATCATCCCCCCCTTGTCCTTCACCTCAATCCCCAGCTCCTTCTCGAGGTTGTACCACTGCGAAGATTTCAGGATCCCGTCGATTACCACCATGTCCGCCTCGCCGAGATGATCCCTAATTTCTTCGATTTTGCCCCTGGAGATGAAATAACGCGGGTTCTTGCCCTCGGAAAACTCCACGATACCCGCTATCTCGTGGCCCAGCGATTCTATGAGGGGAATGAACTCCCTCGAATCCCTCCTCTTCACCGCGATGACCCGAGGCATTTTTCCAGATCCCCCAGGAAGTATATTGAGCCGGTTGCGAGGACCACGTCGTCCTCCAAGGCCTTGCGCAGCGCCTCGCAGGGATCTCGCACCGCAGCGACCTCGTCAAAATACCTCCTCGCCCTCTCCTCCAGTTCCTCCACGGGCATCTTCCTACGGTAGTCGATCTCGCTCACCACCACCTTTTTCACGACTCCCCGGAACTTCTTCAGGAAGGAATCGACGTCCTTGTCCGCGAGCATGGAGAAGAGGAGCGTGGTGTTTCGCAGGTTCAATCGCCTCAGGGTATCCGCCAGGACCCTCGCTCCCGCGGGGTTGTGGGCGCCGTCGAATATCAAGAGGGGATCGCGGGACTTGATCTCGAACCTGCCGCGCCAGAGGGTATTCTGTATGCCCTTTTCAATGTCCCCGACGGTTATCCGGAAATTATCCTGGAGGAGCTCGGCGATGCGCACCGCCACCATGGCGTTGAGAACCTGATGCATGCCCAGCATGCGCGTTCCAACGCGATATTCTCGAACGGGCGTGGAGATGGTGAAGCGCATCCCGTCTATAGTCATATCTAAGTCATCGTAGGAGCACTCGTCGTGGACGTTGTGGTACGGCGCACCCCTCGAGGAAGCGACCTTCTCTATAACTCTCCTCGCCTTTTTCTTTCTCTCACCCACCACCACGGGCACACCGCGCTTTATAATCCCCGCCTTCTCCCTGGCTATCTTCTCAATGCTTCTGCCCAGGATGTGCATGTGGTCGTAGTCTACGGTGGTTATCGAAGATACCCTGGGAGTTACTATGTTCGTAGCATCGAGGCGGCCTCCCAAGCCGACTTCGAGGACCGCGAAGTCGACGTTCATCTCGCGGAAGTACTTGAGCGCCATGGTGGTTGTGACTTCGAAGAAGGTGGGGTTTCGCATCTCCGAGGCGAGGGAGTCTATCACGCCCCGGTACCTCCGGACGAAATCAACCACGTACTCCTCATCTATCTCCTTCCCGTCCACCACTATACGCTCCGTGAACCTGGAGATGTGTGGAGAGGTGTAGAGGCCCACGCGGTACCTCTGCCCGAGGATGTGATAAACGAAGGACGCCACGGATCCCTTACCGTTGGTACCAGCGACGTGCACGAAGTTCATCCCCTCGTGGGGATTCCCCGCTAACTTTATGAATTCCCGCATTACACTC
>WAOY01000182.1 GCA_015520985.1 DHVE2 group archaeon | reverse complement strand
CTTTGCTATCATATAGAATTTGGTCCCATATCTTTTGAAACTTAGACACTATCTCCTTGCTCTCCTTTATCAAGTTGGGGAACTCGTCTATTACTATCACGACATTCTCATCCCTTAGCATGCGGAAAAGCTCCTCCCATCCAACATCCGCCTTTCCCACAAGTTCGTTCTTCAGATATTTCGCGACCAAAGCCCTGAAGTTTCTAAGGTTCTCCTCCTCCAAGGTCTCCTCTGCAAAAAAGTAGATGTGCTCCCTTTTCTCTATTGATTTCTTCACAAGCTCCGTTTTGCCAACCCTGCGACGGCCGTAAACAATTATCAGTTCTGCACGGCCACTATCGTATGCATTCTCCAGAAATTTCAGTTCATCCTGCCTGTCCACAAATTTTTCACACATGATTATGATAATGTTATATGAAGTATTTAAGATTTGTGGGAGAGACCCATGCGTCTCTATGAACACACATAAAAATCGTACCACCAATGGTAAAAGCATAATTATGTATCCGCAACCCACTTTTTAGCACACTTTCCCAAGATCTCTCGGTCACTCAAATACCCTTACCATCTCGTCCGCCACCTGCGCGTACCAGTAATCCGCCTGCTTTACCTTCGCCAGATAATGCATCGAGCCAACACTCACAGGGCTGCGGCCCTGTATGAAATCCGCCACGCTCTCGGGTACGTTGTGCATGATGAGGAAGTTGTAGTTCCACTTGCGCAGGTACTTGGGTGAGAGTGTACGCCTTGCGAAATAATTGGTTACGCCCCTGTCAGTTATTTCATATCTGTTCATAATTTCAAAGATATTCACGGGCATGTACTCATAGTAAGAACGCTTGATACCCCCTCGAAAAGAATATTGGTAAACGAACAAAGTTATCCGCGATGTGAGCTCTTGATCTATCAAAATTATTTGTCAGGTGCACTCCCTCAATGACTCTCAACCCGGACACAGCAAGAATCAAAAACAGGACGCGGTATCTGTCGTCATTGATCTCGTTGTATGCTTTTATCACCTCTTCGGTGGAAGGGATGTAATTATCCACGTTAGAGCGAACAACTTTAAGTATCCTTCGATATTTCGCAAAGGTTCCTGGGTCTATGAGATCAAATTCCTCATAACAGTTCGGATGTAACTCTCTTGCTTAGCTCCCGCACTTTCCCCTAATTATCCTGGTTGATAATCAGTCAGACAAGGTTTTTAATTCCCAGTCCGATTATGGTATGGGATGCATGGTGCAGAAGTTGCCTGATGTATGCCATAACGTCGGATTCGGCGTGGTGCTCCTGGACGATTCCCTCAGGGTAGTTGATATTAACAGGGAGCTCCAGGTCAAGGGCGGAATAACCAGGGAGATGGCCCTCGGGAAGAACTTCCTGGATTTCATACCCCCGGAAAAGAGGGAAAAGATTTTGGTGATGCTGAAGACCGCCAGGGAGGTTGGATCGGAGAGGGGCATCGTTGACCTCGTGGCCCCTTCCGGTAAGAGGTTCTGGCTTTACCTCAGGTTCACCCGCATGGGAGACGGCTTCGTTGTCACCATGGTTGACATAAGCAGGATGGTGAGCGAGCAGAGGAGCCTGGTGGAGAGAAACGACGAACTGGAGATGATACACCGCTTTGTGAACGCCATAAGCGGTACACTTGACCTGGAGGAGATATACGAGATGGCATACCGGGAGTTATCCAACATAGTGAGCAGCATGGATGCCTTCGTAATATCCATAGTGCACGGGAACATACTCAGGGCGGAGTTCGTTGTGGGAAAGAACGGCAGGCTGGGAAAGAGCGAGATCCCCCTGAACGATAGGGATACCCTTTCCGGCTGGGTCGCAGTTCACCGCAGAGAACTATACGTCAGAAACGTACTTCGTGAGAATTTGCCAGCCAAATACCGCCTTCTCGGGCATCCGGTGCTCTCCTGGCTTGGGATACCCCTGATTCACAGGGACCGCGTTCTGGGCGTGATGAGCGTGCAGAGCGAGAGGGAGAATGCGTTCTCGGATAGGGACGTGCGCATACTGAGGCTCATAGCCAGGCAGCTATCCATGGCGATATACAACGCTATGGTGCACCGGGACCTAAGGAAGAGGGAGGAGATGTACCGCGCCCTGGTTAATAACAGCCTGATGGGCATCGTGGTAGCAGATCCGGATCTAACCGTGAGATTCGTGAACAATGCTATGGCCAGGATGCTCGGGTACACCCGCGAGGAGATCATAGGCAGGAAGATCACGGAGTTTGCCACCGAAAGGAGCAGGGAGGTTCTCCTTCGGAGGCACCGCAGGAGACTGCAGGGTCTCACAGACACCTACGAAACAGAACTCGTGAAGAAGAGCGGCGAGCGCATCTGCGTGATGATATACGCCTCCCCTCTCCGCGATGACAGTGGGAATATCAACGGCACCATGGCCGCGGTGGCAGACATAACCCCGTTGAAAAACATGCAGAGGGAACTCCTGGAGTCTAAGGAATTCCTGGAGTTGCTGCTGCACGTGATCGGGCATGACCTGAAAACCCCTCTCGCCGTCATATCGGGATACACCGAACTCCTCAGGGAGGATTTCAGCGAGGAGTACCTTGATGAAATCGAGAAGGCGGTGGAACGGGCGCAAAAGCTCATCTCGGACGTGCGCCTACTGCTGAGGCTAAATATGGGGGATGTCAAAAAGGATAGGTTCACGGTGCGCGAGGTGATAGAAGATGCGATTAAGGCCGTAAAGGCCAGATACAGGGAGGCGAAGATCATCTACGGGGATGGATCGCAGGAGATCATGGGAAACCGCATGCTGATCAGGGAGGCACTCACAAACATCATCCTGAACTCCTTCAAGTACGGGGCCACGGAGGTGCGTATATCCAGCGAAGTGGAGAACGGAAAGGTCTTTCTGAGAATAGAGGACAACGGCCCCGGGATAAGCGAGGAGATCAGGGAGAAGGTATTCAGGCCCTTCGTGAAATCAGCATCCGGCGGCTCGGGCCTCGGGCTCTACATAGTGAAAAGGATAGTGGAGATGCACCGCGGGTGCGTTAAGGTGGAAAACCTTGAACCCCACGGGACTGTTTTCACCGTAGAACTGCCCATAAACGCGGAGGAGTGAGGCGAAATTTTTATTACGGTTACGGGCATAGCCATCCGGTGATTGGATGATCGAGAAGTTTCACTGCCGCCTGGTGAGCTGGAGGGACATAGAGTGGTGGAGCAAGGACATAGTTCGCAAGGTTATGGAGAACGGCTACGAGCCGGAGATCGTGATAGGTCTCGCCCGGGGTGGCCTGGTGCCCGCGAGGCTCATCGCGGATTACCTCAACATAAAGGATCTGTACGCGGTGAAGACGGAGCACTGGGGGGTCACAGCGACCCCGGACGGAAAGGCAAAACTGGCCCAGGGTCTTCAGGTGGATATAAAGGGGAAGAAGGTGCTGGTGGTGGACGACATAACGGACACGGGGCAGAGCCTGAAGCTGGCGGTGAAGCACATAAAGGAGCAGAAGCCGAAGGAGATAAAAACGGCGACGCTCCTGCACATAACCCATTCAAAGTACGTTCCAGATTACTACTCAGAGGAGGTCCCCGAGGAGAACTGGACGTGGTTCATATTCCCCTGGAACGTCTACGAGGACATGCGCAACCTCATACAGAAGACGCTTTACAGGCCCAAGAGCATGAGGGAGGTTAAGGAATCCCTCATGGAGCAGTTCGACATCGATGTGAGCATGCGAGTCGTGGGTGAAGTGCTCCGGGACCTCGCAAGGCGGGGGATCGTGAGAAAGGTAGACGGGAAGTGGGAGCTGGTAAAATGAGACTCCTGCGCGAATCACTGGAGAACGCACCGGTGATAATGAAGGGAGACTATCCGTACTTCATCCATCCGCTGACGGATGGAATACCCGAGATCAACCCAGCAGTGCTTAAAGATGCGGTTAACGAGATAATAAAGAGGATAGACATAGACGCCTTCGACAAGATCCTCACCGTGGAGGCGATGGGGCTTCCCATAGGCGTGGCGCTGAGCATGGTTCTGGAGAAGCCCATGACCGTGATAAGGAAGAGGCCCTACGGGCTGCCCGGCGAGGTGGAAGTTTCTCAGAAGACGGGCTATTCATCGGGGCGGCTATACATAAACTCCATAACGAAGGACGATACTCTTCTCCTCGTAGACGATGTTCTCAGCACCGGGGGCACGATGATCGCCGTGGTGGACGGAATAAGGAGAATAGGGGCGAAGATATCGGACATAGTGGTGATAGTGAACAAGAGCAGGAACATAGAGGAGATAGAGAGGAAGGTGGGGATGAAAATAAAGACCCTGGTGAACATAGAAATCCGCGATGGCAGGGTGCACATCCTGGACTAG
>WAOY01000181.1 GCA_015520985.1 DHVE2 group archaeon | reverse complement strand
TCTTGCATGACCGCTTCTCCACGGATACTGTGGGCGGAGTCGACATCTCCTACGATGGCCGCGACGCCTACGGCGCCCTCGTAATCATGAGGGGCGAAAAGGTGCTTGAAATCATAGAGAAGAGGATGCGCGTGGATTTCCCCTACATACCAACGTACCTGGCGTTCAGGGAGGAGCCGCTCATATCGGAACTCTTGAGGGAGGTGGACGACGAAATTGTGCTCCTGGTGGACGGGAACGGAATTCTTCACCCGAGGTTCTTTGGCCTCGCGAGCCACGTGGGCGTTAAGAACGACGTGCCGACGATAGGCGTGGCTAAAAGCAAACTGCTGGGAGAGGTGAGAGAAAACAGGGTTTACGTCTCCGGAAGGCATGTGGGGTGGTTCGTGAGGAGCGGGAGGAGGAAGGGGATTTACGTCTCTCCGGGACACAGGGTCTCTGTGGAGACATCCATTCGAATCGTCAAAAAGTACCTGAGATACAAGAACCCCGAGCCCCTGCGCCTGGCACATATGCATGCGAATGAGTTCAGGAAGGAGCACAAGGGTTAAATACCCCCTGCATAATTTTCGCCTATGAAGGCGCTGATACTCGCCGAGAACGATTTCGAGGACCTCGAGCTCTTCTACCCGTACCACCGCCTGAGGGAAGAGGGAATCGAAGTCTTCGTGGCTTCTTCGCAGGAGAAGCTCAGGGGAAAGAGGGGGTACGAAATCAAGGCGGATCTGAAGTACGAGGAAGTGGATGAGGGAGAATTCGACATCCTCGTGATACCAGGAGGCAAGTCCCCCGAGAGGGTTCGGCTGCAACCGAAGGCGGTGGAGATAACGAGGCACTTCTTCCGGGAGAACAAGCCCGTTGCCATAATATGCCACGGGGTGCAAGTCCTGATCTCTGCGGGAGTGGTCAAGGGTCGCAGAATAGCGTGCTGGTACGGTGTCAAGGACGATCTCATCGCCGCTGGGGGCGAGTTCGTGGACGGTGTGGCCGTGGACGGGAATCTGGTTTCCGCGAGGCACCCGGGCGATCTCGCGGAGTGGATGAAAAAGTTCATCGGGATTTTGAGGCGTTGAAAAATTTATATACTTTTATCCGAATTTCCCTTTCGGATGATGGAGATGGACGCCCTGAAGGAAGATACCAAGGAGAACGATGTTGGGGAACAGCAGCCCCAGCCATACCCGCAGCCGGCGTATCAGCCCTATCCACCGCCACAGACGCCCCCGAAGAAAGACAAAAACCTTCCAGACGTGTTTCTGAAGAACCACATCCTGGTTGGTGCTGCAATAATTGTTGCCGTATTCTTGATATGGCTAGGTACAGTCCACGAAGCGGCTGCTGTTGCCTCTTACCTTTCATCAGGTATGGTAATATACAACCTCGGGATATCTCTGCTTTCCCTGATCCTCCTCTTCATGGGGATGGGCAGAAGGGATTATCCGGAATGGGTCAGATTTGCGTTGATACTGGCAGCAGCGATACTGCTATCCTTCGGCATAAAGGGATACGTCGCGGTAAGGTAAACAGCCGGATTTTGATACCTCGCCATAACTCCCACCTTTATTTTTCGTGGAAACCTATTTATCGCATCAGGGAATACTGAAGATGTGGAAAATCGCATAAAAGTCCTCCCCAGGAGCGTCGCCGAGAAGATTGCAGCCGGCGAGGTGGTCGAGGGACCCCACAGCGTAGTGAAGGAGCTTGTGGAGAACAGCATAGACGCAAGTGCGAAGAGGATATTTGTTTTCGTGAAGAAAGGGGGAATCGAAGAAATACGCGTTGTGGACGACGGCTCCGGGATGACCCGCGAGGAGGCGCTGCTGGCCTTTGAGAGGCATGCCACGAGCAAAATCAGGGACGAGGAGGACCTCGGGAGGATAAGGACCCTGGGGTTCCGAGGGGAGGCGCTGCCGAGCATAGCCGCCGTTTCAAAGGTGGAAATGCTCACGAGGAGGCGCGGCACAATTGAAGGCACGAGGGTTATTGTTGAGGGGGGAGAGATCAAGAGGGTTGAGCCGGCGGGCTGCCCGGAGGGAACCTCCATAGCGGTTAGGGACCTCTTCTACAACACCCCCGCCAGGAGAAAATTCCTGAAGGGAGAGAAATACGAGTTCGGCAGGATAATGGGAGTTATGGAGAAATACGCCCTCATATACACGGAAATCCACTTTCGCCTTGACCACAACTCCCGCAGGGTTCTGGATGTTCCCCCGGGAGAACTGAGGGACAGGATAGCCAAACTCTGGGGCGCGGACGTGGCTAAGGACATGGTGGAGATAAGGAGAGAGGGGAGAGTAAGGATAAGGGGCCTTGTTTCCAAGCCCTACCTCACCCGGAGGGACCGTAGCAGAATAGTCACCTTTGTGAACGGCAGGTACGTGAAGAATCAGAACCTCACCAACTACATCATATCTGGATACGGGACCCTCCTATTCCGGGATTCCTACCCCTACGCAGTCGTGATTGTCGAGGTTCCGCCGGAGGAGGTGGACGTGAACGTGCACCCCGCGAAGTTCCTGGTGAAGTTCAGGAACGAGGCGGAGGTCAGGGCGGCGGTGGAGAAGGCGATATGGGAAGCCCTCACCTCGGAGGACAACGTGCCCCGGGTATCCCCGAAGGAGGCGAAGGGTAAGGAACCCGTGGTCGGCGAGGTCAAGAGGGAGAGGCAGATGGTGTTCGAGGTGGAGGAGGGGAGAAAGAAAAAGAGCCTCTTCGATTACATCTCCCGTGCCAGGATCCCTGGGATGGAAATCCTTGGGCAGTTCCACGACACGTACATCGTGGTGAAATCCAGGGACGCGCTTATAATCGTGGACCAGCACGCCGCCCACGAGAGGATAAGGTACGAGAAGTTCCTGAATGACATGAGGGAGAGGAAGATCCAGGAGTTGATAGACCCTGTGGTCATCACCCTGGGTACCAAGGACTATCAGGATCTCATGGCCATGAAGGACAGGCTCAGGGAATTCTGCCTCGTAGTTGAGGATTTCGGGGAGGGCAGCGTGATAGTCCGCGGCATCCCGCCCATCCTCAGGAGGGATGAGGTTGAGGAGGTAATAAGGGGAATCGTGGATCTCGGCCCGAGGTACCTGGATAAGAAG
>WAOY01000180.1 GCA_015520985.1 DHVE2 group archaeon | reverse complement strand
GTGCGGATATAGGGAAGATTGTGGAGAATTCCCTCAAGAGATCCCTCAGGAGCATCCTGGATAAGAAATTCGACTTTGACGAATTCGCCGAGAACTGCGAGAAGCCCTGCGTGATAATGTTCCTGGGCGTGAACGGCACGGGAAAGACGACGGTCATAGCGAAGATGGCCAAGTACCTGATGTCCGAGGGCTATTCCGTCGTCCTGGCCGCCAGCGACACCTTCAGGGCGGGGGCGATCGAGCAGATATCCATCCACGGGGAGAATCTTGGGGTGAAGGTGATCAAGCACCAGGCGGGCGGGGATCCGGCGGCGGTGGCCTACGATGCAATAGAGCACGCAAAGGCGAAGCATAGGGACTTCGTTCTCATAGACACCGCCGGGAGGATGCAGACCAACCGCAACCTCATGGATGAGATGAAGAAGATAAAGAGGGTCGCGAAGCCGCACCTCACGATCTTCGTCGGCGATGCCCTCGCGGGCAACGACGCCATAGAGCAGGCGAAGACCTTCGACAAGGAGGTGGGCGTGGACGCGGTCATTTTGACGAAGATAGACGCCGACGCCAAGGGAGGCGCTGCGATAAGCATCGCCTACGAGATAGGAAAGCCCATCATATTCCTGGGCACCGGGCAGGGCTACGATGACCTTATGAAATTCGACGTGGACTGGTTCATAAACCGCATATTCGGTGATTGAATTGCCCCTGCTGGAGCTCATCGGGAACACACCGATGGTGAAGATTGAGGGCATATCCCTGAAGCTTGAATACCTCAATCCCACGGGAAGCCACAAGGACAGGACTGCCCTTTTCATGATCCGCGACGCCGCGAGGAAACTTAAGCGTGGGGGCACCGTGGTGGAATACACATCGGGCAACACCGGCATCTCGGTGGCCTGGGTCGCGAAGATTCTGGGGTACAGGGCGAAGATTCTTGTCCCTGAGGCTACGAGCGAGCAGAAGGTGAACATGATAAAGGCGTTCGGTGCCGAGGTGACATTCGTACCTCCCGAGGTGGACGGCCACGAACTAGCGCGCAAGATAGCGAAGAAAGAAAGAGGAATATTCCTGGACCAGACGCGCAACATGGCAAACTTCAAAGCGCATTACAGCACCACAGGCCCTGAAATTGCCAGGCAGTCGTCCTACGCTGACTGCTTCGTTATGGGCTCTGGCACCGGCGGAACGGTGTACGGCGCGGGTAAGTACCTGAAGGAGAAAAATAACGCAAGGGTAATAGCGCTCATACCCAAGGGCTCCTACGCCCAGGAAATCCTCACCGGCCGCAGGGAAGAGGATCGCGAGTTCATGGAGGGGTTCTCATACCACAACTTCACCGAGCTTTTGCAGAGAGCCATAGAGGAGAATGTCATCGACGAGATACGGTACGTTTCCTCGCAGGAGGCAATTGAGGGCATGAAACTCCTCTGGGCCCGGGGTATACCAGGCGGGCCAACTTCTGGGGCAAATTTTTACCACGCCCTGAAACTGAGGGACGAGGGGTGCAGACCCGTTACAATAGTGGCGGATTCAATAGTGAGGTACCCGAAAATACTGCGGGAAGTTATCGAATAAAAAATCAGGAGGATTTGGGAAGGTACTTCTCGATGTACTTCCTGTCTATCTTCTTCAGGTAGCTGCGCGGCAGCATGGCCAGGAGGTTCCATGCGATTCCAAGAGTGTCCTCTATGCTGCGGTCCTCGTCTCGTCCCTGCGATATGAACTTCGCCTCGAACTCGTCGGCGAATTTCAGCAGGATGCGGTCCTCTTCAGTGAGCGCTTCCTCGCCAACCACCGCCACCAGGTCGCGGAGTCGAAGGCCTTCAGCGTAAGCCGCGTACAGCTGGTTGGCCACACCGGCGTGATCCTCCCGGGTTCTCCCCTCGCCGATACCCTCCTTCATCAGACGCGATAGGGATGGAAGTGGGTTAATCGGCGGGTAGATGCCACGGCGATGAAGTTCGCGGCTCAGCACAATCTGGCCCTCGGTGATGTACCCCGTGAGGTCCGGAATGGGGTGAGTCATGTCGTCGTCGGGCATGGTGAGAATGGGGATCTGCGTGATGCTCCCCTTCTTCCCGATAATTCTCCCGGCCCTCTCGTAGATGGTGGCAAGGTCGGTGTACATGTATCCCGGATAACCCCTCCTTCCCGGCACCTCCTCCCTCGCCGCAGAAATCTCTCGAAGAGCCTCGCAGTAGTTGGTCATGTCGGTGAGGATGACCAGGACCTGCATGTCCTTCTCGAAAGCCAGGTACTCAGCGACTGTTAACCCCATCCTCGGAATCACTATGCGCTCTATCGCTGGGTCATTGGCGAGGTTGAGGAAAAGCACAGTCCTCTCCAGCGCGCCAGTTCTCTCGAACTCCCTGCGGAAGAAATTGGCCTCCTCCGCCGTGATTCCCATGGCGACGAAGACCACTGCGAATTTCTCCCCTTCGCCCCTCACCTTCGCCTGCCTGGCGATCTGCGCCGCAATTTCATTGTGCGGGAGACCGGATCCGGAGAATATGGGCAGCTTCTGCCCCCTCACCAGGGTGTTCATCCCGTCTATTGTGGAGATTCCCGTCTGTATGAATTCTCGTGGATATTCTCTCGCAGCGGGGTTAATTGGATATCCGTTTATGTCCCTCATCTCCTCCGGAACGATATCCGGGCCGCCGTCTATGGGCCTTCCGGTACCGTCGAAAACGCGGCCGAGCATCTCGAGTGAGACGCCTATCTTGAGGGTATCGCCCAAGAACTTCACGGAGGTGTTCTTTATGTCCAGGCCCCTGGTGCCCTCGAATACCTGCACCACAGCCATGTTCTCCCTCGCTTCAAGAACCTGCCCAAGGCGCTCCTTGCCATCGGGACCACGAATTTTCACAACCTCGCCGTAAGCGACGTCCTTGGTGTTCTCCACTATGAGCAGAGGACCTTTGATTTCTCGTATGGTGCGATACTCCACCTCCATTTATCTCACCTCTTCAATGAGCCGGGATATCTCCCTCTCCAGCTCTTCCTCTATCCTGCGGAACTCCTCCTGGTACTTATCGTTGGGAATCCTGCCCATGTAGGCGATGTCCTCCTTCACCTTCAGCTTTCTTATCTTCTCGATGCTCACGCCCTTCTCAACAGCCTCCGTCGCGAGATGATGGAACTTCAGGATTATGCGGAGCATGTGGTACTGCTTGTCCGCGGGGCAGTATGTATCGACCTCGTGGAACGCGTTCTGCTGGAGGAAGTCCTCCCTGAGTGATCTTGCAGTTTCGAGCAATGCCTGCTCCCTCGCCGGAAGGGCGTCTGGGCCCACGAGCTGCACTATCTCCTGAAGTTCGGCTTCCCTCTGGAGTATACCCATGGCCTCCTTCCTGAGCTCGTACCAGTCCTTGGCCACATTCCTCTCCCACCACCCGCGCACCGTGTTCAGGTAGAGGGAGTACGAGCGAAGCCAGTTAATGGATGGGAAGTGCCTCTTGTGCGCGAGGTCCGCGTCCAGGGCCCAGAATACCTTTACGATGCGCAGGGTGTTCTGCGTAACGGGCTCGCTGAAATCTCCGCCGGGCGGGGATACCGCGCCCACCACCGTAACCGAGCCCTTTCTCTCGGTGGAGCCGAGGATCTTCACATATCCCGCGCGTTCGTAGAACTCCGCCAGGCGTGATGCCAGGTAAGCGGGATATCCTTCCTCACCGGGCATCTCCTCCAATCTCCCGGATATCTCCCTCAGGGCCTCGGCCCAGCGGGAGGTGGAGTCCGCCATGAGTGCGACGTTGTAGCCCATGTCTCGGAAATACTCCGCTATCGTTATCCCCGTGTAAATGCTCGCCTCCCTGGCCGCAACGGGCATGTTGGAGGTGTTCGCAATCAGTATCGTTCGGTTCATCAGCGGCTCTCCCGTCTTCGGGTCCTTGAGCTTGGGGAAATCCTCGAGCACCTCGGTCATCTCATTACCGCGCTCTCCGCACCCCACGTACACGATGACCTCGGCGTCGCTCCACTTGGCCAGCTGGTGCTGCGTAACCGTCTTTCCAGTTCCGAAACCTCCCGGAATTGCGGCGGCGCCGCCCTTCGCAATCGGGAAAAATGTATCGAGAACTCTCTGACCCGTCACGAGCAGTTCCGACGGATCTAATTTCTCCTTGAAGGGCCTCTGCATCCTCACGGGCCAGCGCTGGTACATCTTAACATCCTTTCCTCCAACCTTCGCCACGACCTCCTCGATGGTGTAATCCCCCTCGTCAATTATGAAATCCACCGTGCCAGATAGATCCGGAGGAACCATCACGCGGTGCTCCACAAGGTTCGTCTCTTTAACCACACCAAGCACATCGCCGCCGGTTACCCTGTCCCCCTTCTTCACTTTCGGAACGAAATGCCACTTCTTGTTGAAATCCAGTGGGGGCACGTCGGCACCGCGCTGTATGAAGTCGCCCATCATATCCTTTATCGCCGGGAGGGGCCTCTGGATACCGTCGTAAATCTGCCCCACTATGCCAGGTCCGAGAAGCACGGATAGCGGTGCTCCAGTGCGCTCCACCTTCTCCCCGGGCTTGATGCCGGATGTCTCCTCGTAAACCTGAATCGTCGCCCTATCCCCGGACAGGGCGATTATTTCGCCTATCAGTCCCTCTTCGCCAACGCGCACCACTTCGTACATCTCGCTTCCCTTCATGCCGTCGGCGACCACCACAGGTCCTGCGACCCTGATTATCTTTCCCATACTCTTCACCTCTTCATCACATCTACGCCTATAGCTCTCCTTATCACATCACGCATCGGATCCTCATACTCTCCCCTCTCCCTGTGGTCGGGGAGCTCCAGTATGACGGGGTAAATCCCCTTGGTGGACTTCCACTCGTTCAGGTAATCGCGAAGGTCCTTTGCGAACCTCCTCTGGATTATCACAATGGCCACATCGCGCATCTCGCGCACCATCTCAAGGGCATTCCTGGCCTTCCAGGAATCTGAAGCCTCGTAAACATCCTTAACGCCAGCGAGCTGGAACCCGGCGATGAAATCCAGGTCACCTATGGCCACGATCCTCATGAGGCAACACCCACCAGAAGCCTTTCAATCCTGTCCTTCGGCAAGCCTTCCTGGAACCCCTTGATTATCGCCTTAAGGTTCCTGGCCTCGTACTCCTTGGATATAAGGAACATCATCGCTGGCCCCGAGGACGTGGCGTAAACCATCCCTATCTCCTTGGCCTTGTCCAGGAGGTAGCGATCCAGGAGGATCTCCACCTCAAAGGGATCCTGCGCATCCCGTAGGAAGGAGTAGGAGGTGCCCTCAAGGTTGCCAAGCATCTCCTCAAGGCTGCGAGCCTCGGCCATGTTCTTCAGCTTCCAGGAATCAAGCTCGTAACCACCAGATACCAGGTACTTCTCCACGTCCAGCCCCAGGAAATTACCCCTCACGAGGACCTTCAGGTTGTAGACGTCAACCATGATGGAGAGCGTTTTCTCCACCGCCTCCCTGCTGTCCTCGTCCAGGCTGCTCCTGGCATCCATCAGGCCCTCAAGGAATATTCGATCCAGGGCTATGTCCACGGCGTGGAGGTTGTTGGTCTCGTTCCAGACGTCTATCGCATCGCGGAAGGGTGTGGCATCCAGCGCGGTTATCGCGTCCTCTATGCTGGTGGCCTCCACCATGTGGCTGATTATGGTCTTCGTTATGTGCTTCCCCTCGTAGACGCTCTCGTATATCTTGTTCTTGGGTACCCCGGCTGCCTTGGCACGGAGGATCCTCTTCACTATGTTGGCATCGAACTTGAGCATGTAGACCTCTGCGAACTCCCTCACACCCTCGGGGAGCATGGAGATGACATCGTTCATCATCCTGAGCATCTGCCTGTCAATTTCCACATCCGCGTTCTCCTCGTCTTCTATCACATAGCCCTCCTTCTTGGCGTCCGCGATCACCTCGGTCACCGTGGTCATCTCCAGGAGCTTGCCTATGCCCTCGGGATCTGTATACTTTGAGCCTATTGCAAATATGGTCGCGTTGGGACCCATGAAGGAGGCGATGCTCAGTATCTTGCGCAGGTACCCCATGAAGACTATTACGGCGATCAGAACGGCAATGAATGCGGCCGCTATGCCCATCAGGGTCAGGGTGTAGGCGTCAAGCATACTCTCCCTCGAAGAGCCTCTCAACAATCATCTTCCTTATGTCGTTCATCCGCCGCTCCACAAGGGCATCGATGCTGTAGTCCACCGTCCTCGTGCCCTCAGCGTCCCTTACTATTATTCCGCCGTGCTTCACGGGGCCCATCTCCACCTTAGCGCCCGGGGCCACCTTTGACACGATGGCGTCCACCCTGGCCTTGTCCTCGGGTATGCACACTATTACGAACTCGTCCCCGAATACCTCCCGCGCATCCCTTATGCGGCTCTCCAGGTACCCGGGGTACTTATCGGAGTTCCTGGCGTTCCTCTTTATGTTCTCAACCACGCGGTTCATCACTTCCTCCCGGGCATCCATCAGTTCCCTCTTGCCCTCGAGGTTTGCCCGGGATATGATGAGACTCCTTATGCCCTCCACCTCGCGCGCGGCGTCGTGCTCCATCTTCTCCCTTTCTCTCTCCCAGCGCGCATATTCCTCGCTCTTTATCCTCTCGATCTTCTGCTTAGCGTCCCTCTCGATCTCCTCGATCTTCCACCGCACGTCCTCGCGTATCTTCTCTATGATCCTCTCAACGGCGTCTTCCATCGGATCATCCTCCTATGATGTGGAGGGCCATCATTATCAGGATCGCCATCAGCAGACCGAAGATGGCGTATGTCTCGCTCATCACGGACAGCATTATGCTCTTGGTCCTGGTGCTCGGGTCCTTCACGTACGCCGCCACACCGGATCCCGCGGTGATACCCTGACCGATACCGCTTATCCCGGCGAGACCCACGGAGAAGCCAATACCCAGGACACCTATACCTATGAGCATGGCCTGGAAGGGCGATTTGATAGGGGCAATGCCCGACATAAGGCCCATGTTCATTATCACCAGGATCGCGGCAAGCAGGGCGTATATGGACTGCGTCTCGGGCAGCACGGCGAATAGTATAGAGCTTCCAAATGCCTTGGGATTCTGCGCCGTCGCGGCTGAGCCCGAAGACGCGGCGATGCCCTGACCTATGGCGGTTATTCCGCTCAGACCCATGCCCAGGCCCACACCAACGGCTGCGATACCCATGGCCAGGGCGAAGGACGGGGTGGTGCTCCCACTTATCATGGCGTTCATTCCAAGCCAGAGCAGGATGGCAACCAGGAGACCGTATATGGCCTGAGTTTCCGGGAGAACTGTGAAAACCACGGCCTTACCCATGGTGCCCTGCTTCCTTGTGCCCCCGATGCCAGTACCTGCCACGATGCCCTGACCTATGGCGCTCAGGCCGGCGATGCCCACGGAGAGCCCGGCGCCCAGGGCCATAAGACCGGCACCCACGGGGATGTCCGCGGTGGGCAGAAGGCCCCCACCGGTGAGGGCACCAGTGGACATGAGAATCAAGATACCAACGAGCAGGCCGTAGATACCCTGGGTCTGGGGGAAGGCCTGGAATATGAAGGCGTTGCGGAATCTGTTCTTGTCCTCGGCCACGGCGGCCGCACCGCTGGCCCCGGCGATACCCACACCAATGGCGGCACCCATTCCGGATGCGCCAACGGCTATTCCCGCACCTATCAACGCGAGGGCCATGCCCAGGGGACCCTCGTGCACCTTGATTGTCCCGGAAGAATAGACCACTGTGCTGCCCATCTTAACGGTCACGTTGTAATTTCCGGATGTGGGGAAGGATATCCTGACGGGGTTGCCCATGTAAACGGTCTGCGTGCCGTCCTCAACGCTCACGATGATCCAGGTCACATTTGAGGGTGTGCTCCCATCATCGGCCACGTACTCGAATATGTAATCCGTTCCAACCACCAGATTCGCCTTATCCAGCGAAGTTGTGGTGTACTCATGGCTGTTCCACTTCTCCTCCTTCACATTAACCGCCCCGAGCACGGAGCCGCTCACCACGCTTAGCAGCGCTATGAGAAGCAGTGCCATCAACAATCTTTTCATCTCTCAGCACCTCCGACATCCACAATCTTTGAGTTCTTCCTAAACTCCCTAAACGGCTCGAACTTCACACCATCACCTTCGTAGAATTTCGAGAAGAATTCAACGTACTGCAACCTGAGGGAATGCACAAGCGAGCCAAGGGACTGCAGCAGCGCATTGCCAATATGCGCGGCCACCAGGTAAATTCCGATGAAGAGCCAGAGGGCCGCCTGCAGGTTAATAACACCAATAGCCCCGAGTACCAGCAGGAATGCGGCTATGCCGGTCTTCTTCGGGTCCCTCTTCCTGGCCACCCACGCGAACATGGCGATACCGACAATGATTAGAGGAGCACAGCACACCAGGCTCCCCGCGCCCACGATCATCCCCGACATTATCCCGGCGAAGAGGTTTATGGTGAGGGCGATACCCGATGTGCCCAGGTCCAGGGCGAGAAGGCGGGAGTACGACAGCCAGTCCCCGACCATCCCGGTGATGTCGAAGAAGGCCATGCCGTTTATCGCCGACTCCCTGTCCACGAGGCGCGCCGGGACGCCGGTGAGGAGGGCCAGACCCACCAGAAGCAGCGCCCAGCTTAGGTAATATAGGTTCGTGTCCAGGGTCCACCAGTTGAACATAAGGCCTATGAGAAGCCCTCCGAAGGGCAGGATGAGGAACCAGGAGAGCTCAGAGGTGAGGAAATCCCCGTAGTTCCTGTGCTTCAGATGATGATATGCACCTAGTATCAGGCCGAGGGATATCTGCGCGATGCCTATGACTAGGGCTATGGTGAGTATGTAAACCGCGTCCCTCATTGGGTCTATGAGGGGCTCATATTGTATGTACTGCGACAGGGGATTCGTAGAGTCCAGGGGCCCGAATATACCGCCCTGGATTATCCCGAAGATTATCGCGGATATTCCCGAGGCGAAGAGTATCTTCCCCAGGGTGCGGTTGGTCCAGTCGTACCTCCCCACCTTGAACCAGAGGAGATACCCAAGGATGGTGATTATGAGACCATACCCCGCGTCTCCCAGGGTCAAGCCGAAGTACGCTATGAAGAGGGGCGCGATTATCACGGTTGGCTCAATGTACCCGTACTTGGGCACAGAGTACATCTCAACGAAGGCCTGGAAGGGTTTCAGGAAGGACGGGTTGTTGAACATGACCGGGGTGTCCTCGCCCTCGGCGTCCCTGTGCTCTATAACCGCTAGACCCCTGGCCGCCTCGTTTATGGACTCCTTCGCCTCCTCCAGGCGCTTCTTGGGGATGTAGCCCCTTATCACCGTGGTGAACTCCGTTTTTCCAAAGCGGTTGTGGAAGTCCTCCTTAACCTTCTCCGTCTCAAGGTCATCGTACAGCACGGCGAGGTGCCCGTAGTGCTCCTCCCTCACCCTGGCTATCCTCTCCCTAAGTTCCTCCCGGGAGTTCTCCAGGTCCTTTATCTCCTTTTTCAGGGCAGCTACCGCTTCGCCGGGCTTGCCCCGCAGCCCCGACAAATCGAATTCGGCGAAACTGGCGAAACGGAGCGCCGATTCCACCTCCTTCCTGTCCTTGAGGTGGTAGGCAACCACTACCACGTAGGATATGTTCTTCTTCTTTCCGATGACCTTGTACCAAAGCGCCAGCTTGCCCTCTGACCGGAGCTTCATCAGGCCGGATATGTCCTTGGCCATGCCCGCGGAAACAACGGCGTACATCCCCTCGCCCAGGTACTCCAGGTTGAAATCCAGACCGGAGAGGAGCTTCAGGTCCTGGATCTGCCGCCTCTTCCTCTCTATGGAATCGTTTATCCTATCCCACTCCTGCCCCAGACCCAGGATGAAATCCTCCAAGTTCGCCAGGGTATCCCGGGCATCCTGCATTATCTCCTCCCTGCCCCTGGACCTGGCCGGGAACTTCTCTGGTGCGGGAGGGTTCAAAAGCTCCTTTATGCCGCCGCTCCCCTTCCTCTTCGCTATGTTAAGGATGCCCATCAGCTTGGATATCCTGAAACTGAGATCCACAATTTTGCTGACATCATCCGAGGGCTTCGCGTCTTCCACGGAGTCAAGGGAATGGTGAACGATGTGCATGAACCCCTTGCGCTGCATCACGCGCAGGACGTCGTACTTCACAGAATCGTGTACGAGAACTTCGACTTCAGCCATCTTGGCCGGGAAGAGCATCCCCTTCACCCAAGGATTTCCCCGATTATCTCCCTGGCGACGGTCTCCACGCGATCCTCGCCTATGGCCCTGATCTTAGCCGCCCTGTCGCTGTAGTACTTGCGTATCTTCTCCGCTTCCCTGGTGGCCTCTTCCTCCGCTTTTTTCTTCCTTGCCTCTATGTCCCGGAGAAGGGCCTTTCTCTTCTCCTCAATATCCCTGGCGATTTCCTTCTTTGCACTCTCTACCATGATCTTGCTGTTCCTCTCCGCCTCTTCCACGTCGCGCTTGGCCTTCTCCTCGGCTTCCCTGATTTTCCTGATGCTCTCCTCTATCATCTGGCCGCATGATTGCATTTCCCTTTATAAAGTTTTGTTACCACGCGTTGCGGCGGAGAATTCCCACTTGTGTCCAACAAAGATGATATATATGTACCGCAATCCCCGGGCAAGGTGATTGAAATGGGAGCACCGGTGGATATGAATCAAGCCAGGGCTATGGCCGAGAGGATAAGGCAGTCGAAGGAGACGGAGAAGAGGATAGCGGAGAAGATGAAGAAGATCAAGCACAAATTGATGGTCCTCAGCGGAAAAGGCGGCGTGGGGAAGACGACTGTGGCGGTTAACCTCGCCACGACCCTAGCGCTACGCGGCTTCAAGGTGGGCCTCCTGGACGCAGACATTCACGGCCCAAATGTGCCGAAGATGCTTGGCGTGCAAAATGCTAAGCTGGAGGTGAACGAGAATCAGATGATCGTGCCCGTGGAGCCGATTCCGAATTTAAAGGTCATTTCCATTCAGATGGCACTCCCCCAGGACGACCTGCCCGTGGTGTGGCGCGGACCTCTGAAACACAAGGCGATACAGCAACTTCTCGATGAGGTGGACTGGGGAGAACTTGATTACCTCATCATAGACATGCCCCCGGGGACTGGCGACGAGTCGCTGAGCGTGGCGCAGCTCATACCAGACATGGACGGGGTGCTCATCGTCGTGACGCCGCAGGAGGTCGCGATTCTCGACGCTACGAAGGCCATCAACTTCGCCAGGCAGATGAACAAGAAGGTGGTCGGCATAATAGAGAACATGTCCGGCGAGATCTTCGGCACCGGCGGCGGAAAGAAGGTCGCAGATAAATACAATGTGCCGTTCCTCGGATCAATTCCAATGGATGCAAACATAGTGAAGTGCGGAGATTCAGGCACTCCGTTCGTGCTTGAGTACAAGGACAGCGAAGCCGCCAAAGCCTTCAACGAGGTCGTGGATAACCTCCAGAAGGTGCTTGGAGAGAGCTGAGGCGCCCCAGGGGGATCACCCCCAGATTCTCGTCGATTCCGTAGATCTCAAAATCCCTCCAATTTTTTCTCAGTATCGGAGATATGAAATCGTTCCTCGTTATATCGGTTCCAGCGGCGTAAATGCTCAGCGCCGGGAGTACAATGAGATCGGGGGAATAGAGAAAGCAGGGAACCTTGGCGGTCGCGGCTATTTCATCCCTCAGAGTGATGCTGGGATGCTCGTGCCCGATTATCGTCGTGCCCCTTATCTCCACATCCTTGTGCCCGTGCACGAAGAAGTAGTTGCCCAAGGAATAGGAATCGTACAGTTCAAGGCCTCGCCTCCCGAGGATACCCTTAAGGAAGTTGTCGTGATTGCCGCGAACCACTATTATCTCGCTCCTGTCGGAGATGTAGTCCAGTACCTCCTCGATTTCGTCCCACTCCTGGGGCATGTTGCGGGAGAACTCGTGCTTGAAGTCCCCATCGATTATCACCCTTTTGGGCCCGTACCTGTCGTATATCTCCGAAAGGATTGCGAGCAGATATCGCCTCTGCACTTTCGGCAAAAACACGCCCTGCGACGCCATCACGTCCTCGTATCCAATGTGCAGATCCGCAACTACCGCAGTCTCATACTCTTCGAGGAACAGCATTCCATACTTCGTTAACGTAAGGCCATCCAGGTGAATCTCGTCCACGATGTGGTAATGGCGCAGAGGTTAATCAAATTAAGGGATGATCTCGGTGGTGTTGTTGAATGGTGGATAGAAAAAATCCTCCCTCCTGAACACCCCATCCGCAATCAGCTCCTCTATCACCTCCCGGGCGCGGTTCATCTCATTCACGAGATGGCGAACAGTGCCGCAAATCTTCTTGAAGCCGTCCATCCCCCACAGGCGCTCCTTGTTCGCGAAGAGGCAGCGGCCCCCGCAGATCGGGTATATATCGCAGGAGCGGCACGGCTCGTCAATTTCCACGGAATTTCTGAAATCTTCGGGCTCGCTGCTGAATATGTCGCCCAGGTTGTTCCACTCGAATTCCCCGCCGATGGGGCACGCGAGAACGCGGCCATCCGTTGTAATCGCGAAAGCGTCGCGGCCTGCGCCGCAGGGCACCCCGTCTTCGGGCCAGAACATGCGCTTTATCACTCCCAGGAAAGGCACGATGCCCGGAATTTTTCCTTCCTTCAACTCGGATATCCACCAGTCCGTGAGCCTGGTTATCCCCGGGTTGTAGGAGTTGCGAACCCAGGAATCGAAATCGTCCCAGGAGTCATCTGGAGCCCAGACTACGTTGAGCTGCCAGTGCACGTGGTCGAATGGGAGAGATAGAAGATGTCGCACATCCCGGTATATATCGCTCTCCTGGCTCACCGCCATCCTCGCAATCAAATCTCCGCGGTAAGCAGGCCTTATCTTCCCAACGCGGTCAAGAACAATGTCGTAAACGCCGTTGCCCCGGTAGTAATCCGTGACCTCCTTCGGGCCGTCTATTGAAACGAGGATGGCGTCCAGGCGGTTGAGATACTCCTCGGGGATCTTGTGCAGGAAGAAGCCGTTGGTCTGGATCACGAATTTTTTCGCGGGAACCGCGTCCATTATCTCTATCATCTTTCCAAGGCGAAGCGTGGGCTCCCCGCCATAAAAGGCGACGATGGCTTCGGGGTCCTTCGCTATGAACTCCCGAAGCGATTCGATATTGTACTGTATCTCGTGGGGCATTACCTCCTCAGGGATTGAACCTCCGCAGTACCTGCAGCGCAGATTGCACACGCCGGTCAGGAACACTATGTAGAGCATCCCTGGCACATCTCCAGGAGGGAAATAAAGGTATCGATGCACAGATCCGCGGCACATGGTTTTTATATTTCCTCCCCTCTGCGATGCCGATGCTCATCGTCCGCTACGGAGAGATAGGCCTCAAGGGAAAGAACCGCAGGTTCTTCGAGGAGACCCTGGCGAAGAATATCGAGAGAAAATTGAAGAGGTACGGATTCGCATCGAGCACTAAAATCCTGCGGGGTAGGATATTCGTATTCGCCTCCGACGAGGCCGCGGGTATAGTGGCGAAGTGCCCCGGAGTGGTATCGGTATCCCCGGCGAGGGAGATGAAGTACGAGGAGGTCAAGGAATACCTCCTGCGAGAACTCGAAAATTTCAACCCTTCCTCCTTCCGGGTTTCAGCGCACAGGGTGGACAAGAAATTTTCGATGACTTCCCAGGAGATAAATGAAGACATAGGCGCATTCATCGTGGAGAACTTCGGCTGGAGGGTGAACCTCGACTCGCCTGATCTCGTGGTGGGAATTGAGATCATTAACGGCCGCGCCTACGTATTCTTTGAGAGTTATCGCGGTGTGGGCGGGCTGCCCGTTGGCACGGCGGGAAAGCTCCTCCTTCTCCTATCCCCGGGAATGGACTCGCCGGTCGCCGGGTACATGATGCTCCGCCGCGGGGCGAAGATCGTGGCTCTGCACTTCTCCCAGGGACCCGTAGGGGAGGAGAAGGTGAAGAGATACGTGAGGAAATTAAGCGAGTACGCACCGAAGGATATCGAGATCAATATCGTGCCCCACGAGAAGATCCTGGGGAAGTACGCGGAGAAACTTAAGAAGATAAAGAGGGAAGAGTGGACCTGCGTGCTGTGCAAGTATCTTATGCTGAAGGAGGCGAGCGAATTCGCTGAGCGCATAGGCGCGCTGGGCATCGTGACCGGCGACTCTCTGGGCCAGGTGGCGTCCCAGACCCTCCACAACATGATGCTGGAGAGCAGGGCATCGAAGCTGCCCATTTACAGGCCCCTCATAGGCATGGACAAGGTTGAAATAGAAAGCATAGCGAAGGAGATCGGCACCTACGACATATTCCTCTCCGCGAAGGAGGAGGAGTGCCCCTTCAGGCCAAGGCATGTAATCACGGTGAGCAGCGAGGCGAGGTTCGAAAACGTACTGAAGAGGATTGGCCTCTAGACCCAGGAGTCCTCGGGCCTGTACTTCTTGGGAACCTGGCTCACAAGCGTGGCGTTCCTGCACAGCCCGCAGCCCAGGACATCGCGGGATGTCCTCACCACCACGTACCCCTGCATATCACCGCACACCCCCCCAATTTCTCCCCCTCTAAGAAACGGTATGGCCTGATCCTCATCGAGGACCACCACGTTCTTTCTGGCGTGCATGCCCACCACCCTGAGGAATGAAGTGGTTGGCTTGAGATCGCGGGAAATCCTGAGAGCCCTGATTCCCACCGTCTCGATCCTAGAAGAGGGTAGAATGGGAGATGTGGTTGCCCAGACTCCCTTTGCGAACTCGTAGAAGTCGTAAATGGATACGATGTCGCTGGGTATCCCGAACCTCTCCACGAAATACTCCCGGTATGAGTTATTTTTTGAGAAGGGCAATGAACATCCCTCCCGTATC
>WAOY01000179.1 GCA_015520985.1 DHVE2 group archaeon | reverse complement strand
GTCTAATGCAGCCCTACTGGATAGTCAAGGCAATAGTGATCATAATCTTTATAGCCCTCACTGCCCCCGTGGGCGCAAGCGCCATGGCTCGAGCCGCGTACAAATCAGGCATACCCCTCTGGGAGGGCACAGTCATAAATCAGTGCGATGCGCCGTCCTGTAGGGAGGTGAAGGAGGAATGATGCTCTTCACTTTCATCGCCTGGATCCTCGCAGTTCTCGTGATTGCACCCGCAATATATGCGGTGGAGTCGAAGGACCTTCTTTCGGCGGCGATAGCTGTGGGCTTTGCGGATCTCGCGGCGGCGATTCTCTTCCTTGTTCTTCAGGCCCCCGATGTCGCGATTACCCAGGCGGCTATAGGCGCGGGGATTACCCTTGCTATATTCGTGTACGCAATAAGGCGCACGGAGAGGTGGGAAAAATGAGAAGGGCAGTTGCAATCGCCATATCAGTTGCTGTCTTCGCGGTGCTCGCTTACTTCTTCATAACGGGAGCGGCCCCGGTTGATTACACTTCCGAAGCCAATTACACCAATCCCATAACGGGGGAGCAGTCCAACCGGTCTGTACCGCAGCAGTATTTGGATGATACCCGGCAGGACACCGGGGCTTCAAATGTTGTTACTGCGGTTGTTGTGGAGTACAGGGGCTTCGATACTCTGGGAGAAGTGACCGTTCTCTTCACGGCGGCCACTGGCCTCGCACTCCTCATAGGGGAGATGAAGAGGAGGAACCTTCCGAAGGAGGAGCCCAACTTCATTGTGAAAATAGCCAGCGGTGCCGTTCTTCCATTCATCGTCATTGTTGGTACTTACATATTCATCCACGGTCACCTCACGCCCGGAGGTGGGTTCCCGGGAGGGGCGGTCATAGCAGCCGGCTTCCTCCTAATGCTCCTGGTGCATGTGAACCGCGGGCTTCCGGAGAGGAAGATATCCGTTACGGAGAGCCTCGCCGGGATGACCTATGCCATAATCGGCCTCCTGGGCCTCGTGTTCGCGCACGAGTTCCTGCAGAATTACCTGCCCCTGGGAGAGTTCACCATGCTCTTCAGCGCCGGCATAATTCCCCTGATATACATAGCCATAGGCTTCAAGGTGGGCTCGGAACTCGGAGGAATAATGCACAACCTCAAGGGGGTGCACGAGGAATGACCTACGAGCTGCTTCAGCCCGTGTTCATAATCTCCTCAGCGCTGATAGCCATCGGTCTGTACGGTGTGATGACAAAGAAGAATATGCTCAAAATAATCCTGTCTATCGGCCTGATAGACACCGGCGTCAACGTGCTCATCGTCGCGATGGGCTACCTGCCCGGCGGCACTGCGCCGATAGAGAATGGGAACTACGCAGTTTACGTGGACCCCGTGCCCCAGGCCCTCGTTCTGACAGCTATCGTCATAGGTGTGTCCGTGATGGCCCTGGCCCTCGCCGTCGCCATGGGCTATTACAGGAAAACTGGCACTCTAGAACTCGATAAGGAGGGGGTGATGAAATGGTGAGCGTCCCTCCTGTTCTCCTCATAGCTCTGCCTCTCCTGTTTGCGTTCTTTGCGCCCCTGGTCAACATGTGGTCCAGGAAGGCAGTCAAGGTTTACACGCTCCTCGTTCTGATCTTGAACGCCACCCTCTCATATCTGCTCTTCGCAAACGTTATGCAGAATGGTGTGGTTTACGAGCAACTCTCCGGGTTCTATCCCCCGATAGGTATTCTGCTCGCCGTCGGGCCGATAGGAGCGATACTCGCACTTCTAATAAATACTCTGTCGACCATCGTTTACCTCACCTACTTCGGCGAGGCGGAGAACTCTGTGAAGTTCTCCATGCTCTACATGCTCGTCACAGCCTCCTCCACGGGCATCGTGATCACGGGTGACCTGTTCAACATGTTCGTGTTCTTCGAAATAACCGCCGTCGGCTCCTACGGTCTCGTGGCATCCATGCGCACGAAGGAGTCGTTTGAAGGTGCATTCAAGTACATCGTGCTGGGATCCATTGGGTCCGCTTTCATACTGCTGGGCATCGCCACCATATACGGGTACCTGAAGACCCTGAACTTCTACGACATCGCCCTGCGCATAGACACCATGCCCCCCACCGCAAGGCTGATGTCCTTCATTTTCCTGATAATCGGTATAGGTGTGGAGGCGGAGATATTCCCGCTGAATGGGTGGGTGCCCGACGCATACCAGGGGGCGAGCAACCGCGTCGCGTCCTTTTTCTCCCTTGGACCGTCGAAGGCGGGCATATATGCGATTGCCAGGCTCATATTCACCTTACTGCCGATACTTTCCGGGTGGCAGCTCGCCCTGCTGCTGGGCGTGTTCACCCTCATCATCGGGGAACTTGCAGCGCTGATGCAGGAGGACCCCAAGAGGATGCTCGCCTACTCCTCAATAGGGCAGATGGGTCTGATCCTCATAGCGCTGTCCCTGCACAGCGAAACTGCTCTGATAGCCGCGATATTCCTGATGGTGGGCCATGCCCTCGCCAAGTCCCTGCTCTTCCTCGGCGTCAGGGATTACGCGCGGGGCACCCTGAGAAATCCCCTAATTGCGGCGCCTATGTTCATTGGAATTCTTTCCATAATAGGTATGCCGCCGTTCCCCGGGTTCTGGGGCAAGTGGTACCTGATGAAGGATCTCGCCAGCCAGGGTGCGTGGTTGATAATGCTCGTGATAATCCTGACGGCCATCGTGGAATCGGTCTACTATGCGAGGTTCCTTCACCGTGGCACCGGCGGTGAGAAGAGGAAGCTAAGTCGCAGTGAGACGGCGGCGATAATAATCCTCGCCTCGCTCCTTATACTCGTGGGCATATTCCCCAATTACCTCTACGACCCCGCGGTTAGGGCCGCGGCATCCCTCCTTGGAGGTGGTCCGTGATGATACTGGAAGCATTCGGCGTGATGCTCCTTGCGGTAATAGTGGTGCTTGCCCTCGACAGGTATCCCCGCATCGCCGCCGCGGTGGCGATAATTGCCTCGTTGCTCCCACTCTTCGCCCTCACTTCCTGGGCGGGGATTATGGGTATATCGCTGCCATCCTTCCTCGCCCCGCTGGAATTCGAGAGTTCGCTAGTTTACAACCTCGGCCCGGGCACCCTGAACCTCGCTATAACCCCTCTTGGCTGGTTCTTCCTGCTGCTACTGGCCACGAGCTTTCCCCTCGCACTGCTCTTTGCCAGTTCCTTCGTCAGGAACCGCGCCGGCGGGTTCTATGCGGGGATGCTCCTCACCATGCTCGGCTCATTCGGCGTGCTTCTTGCCAGGGACGCGCTCACCTTCTTCCTGTTCTGGGAGATCATGTCCTGGAGCATTCTCGCAATGGTTCTCCGCGGTGGTGACAGGAGGGCAATAGTGAGCTATCTGTCCTTCGGCTCCCTTTCGGCGATGCTCCTCCTCTTCGGTTTCATGATGCTCTACTTCAAGACGGGGACATTCCTCTTCGGGGACATGCACCTGGACACGTCCCTCACCACCCTAGTTGCTCTCTCCATGATCGTCGCGGGTCTGGCTGTTAAGGGCGCATTGATGCCCCTGCACGTCTGGGCCCCGCATGTCTATTCCAGGAGCGAGGAGCCCTTCGTCGCCTTCCTCTCCGGAGGCCTGAGCAAGCTGGGCTACTTCGGTATGCTCCTCTTCATGTACGGCATCGCCGGGCTTTCTCTCCTCTCCTCGTGGGGCACCTTCCGCGACGTGTCCTACTTCGGCTACGCCCTCGCAGTCATAGGCGCCTTCACCGCCTTCGCCGGCACGGTGCTCGCGGTGATGCAGGACGATCTGCGCAAACTGCTGGCGTATTCCTCTGTGGGACAATTGGGGTACATTGCGATTGGTATAGGTATTGGCACTCCCCTAGCCCTCACGGGTGCGCTGTTCCAGGCGCTGAACCACACCTTCTTCAAGGCGGTACTTTTCCTCGCCGCAGGCGCGGTGTACTATCGCACGGGTAAGTGGAAGATCAGCGAACTCGGCGGCCTGGGTTACAGGATGCCCTTCACCTTCCTCGCAGCCCTGTTTGCGATATTTGCCCTCGCCGCGATTCCCATAACGAGCGGTTTCGCCGCCAAGTGGCTGCTTTACGAAGCGGCGATAGAGAAGAAGTTCCTGTTCGTCACACCTATAATGCTAATAGCGGGCGTTGGCGCGTTCCTCTACGCGTACAAGATCCTCTACGGTGTGTTCCTGGGAGAGCCCAGGTACGACGTGAAGGAGGCGCCCATATCCCAGCTCGTCGCCATGTGGCTCCTCGTGCTACCCCTCGTTATATTCCTCATATTCCCCGGCTGGGTCGCTGACCTCGCTGCTCCGATACTCTCGGAGTACGGAATGCAGCCCATACCCCACACGCCGTACGTGATAACCACGAACCTCGCCGCCTACAACACCCTTGCGGTCATATTCGCCCTCATGGGTGCACTCCTTGTGTCTCTGATCCTGTACAAGTGGAAGCCCCAGGAGGTGGTTCCCCACGAGGACAACTACCTGGCCGGGGAGCCTCCGGAGCTCTACGAGTACATCTCCATGCACGCCGCCTCAAATTACTACGAGCCCTTCGAGGACGTCTTCGGCCCGGTGTTCCGCAGGGGTGCCGAGCGGGCTTGGGAGATAATTCTCGCGGCAGCGGAGTTTCTGGGCAACGGGGCGAGGCGGCTCTACACGGGCCTCACGCAGGACTATTCCATATACATCCTACTGTTCTTCCTCATCCTCGTAGGGTGGTGGTTGCTATGGTAGACCTGATCGCTCTTGGTGAGCAGATACTGCTCCTCGCCGGCATGGTGACCCTGGGCTTCGCCATAGGGATGTTCTTCAACGGATTCGCCAGGAAAGTGACTGCGAGGATACACAACAGAATCGGGCCTCCGATATACCAGGGATACATCGACGTGTTCAAGCTCTTCGCGAAGAAGACGAATATATCGCACGGATGGATATTCGACCTGGCCGCGCTGTTCTCTGTCGCGGGCATAACGCTTGCTTTCCTCTTCCTCCCAGTAGCGGGCTTCACGCTCCTCAGCACCGAGGGCGATATCTTCCTCATCCTGTACCTCCTGGCGATTCCAGCGCTGGGCTTCGCGCTGGGTGCCGGGGCGAGCGGAAATCCCAACGCAGCCGTGGGCATTATGAGGGCCCTCATACTCATGCTCGCCTACGAACTTCCCCTGGTGATGGTGGTCGTGGCGATGATGATTCACTACAACACCACCTCCCTTGCAACCCTGGTGCAGATGCAGTCCGGGATGCACTGGGCCATATTCGTGCCCGTGTTCTTCATAGGTGCGATTATCGTGGACATGGCACTGCAGGGCATGCTCATGGAGAAGCCCTTCGATATAGCCATAGCCCCGCATGAAATCGCATCCGGTCCAATGGTGGAGTTCGGCGGCAAGCACCTGGGCGCGTTGATGCTCTACAAGATGATGGCCATAGTCGTTGAGACCACTCTGTTCGTGGATCTCTTCCTGGGTGGCGGGGTCGTGCTCAGCGTGTCGCAGTACGGATGGATCGCCTACGTGGTGAACTTCCTGGTGTGGTTCGCCCTTATAACCCTCGTGTTCTTCCTGGCCTTGCTGATCAACGCGGTGTTCCCGCGTTTCAGGATCGAGCAGGCCCTTAAATTCTACTGGAAGTACGACGCCCTGGCCGCGCTCCTGATCCTGATCTGGGTGTTCGCGGGGGTGAGCATATGAGAAACGATGACTGGAAGAAAGTTTCAAGGTTGGTTAGCAAGAAGTCGCTGTGGATGGTGCACTTCTGCACCGGCTGCGGTGCGATGGAGATGCCCCCCGTTATGACCTCGCGCTACGACATGGAGCGCTTCGGCATAGCGCCCATGGCCACTCCGCGCCAGGCTGATGTTCTCTTAATAACGGGGTACCTTTCGATAAAAACCCTCAAGCGCGTTGTGCAGGTCTACGAGCAGATGCGCGATCCAAAGTACGTGATCGGTTTCGGATCCTGCACGATAAACGGCGGCATGTACTGGGACTCCTACAACACAATAAAGGACCTGAGCAAGTACATACCCGTGGATCTCTACATAGCCGGGTGCATGCCAAGGCCCGAGGCCATAATGGACGCGTTCCTGAAACTGATGGAAATGATCGAGAAGGGTGAGGCCATCGGCTGGAAGAAGTACCACAAGTATTACGATCAGTACAAGAGGAACCAGAGGATGGCCTTCTCCTACCGCCTGGACGAGGTCCAGGACATCAAGGAGGATGATGCCAAATGATGGCGAAGGAGCTCTTTCCGGATGCGCAGGAGATTAGGAAAGGGCGCATCAGGATAGAGGTTGAGCCGGAGAAGGTCGGGGAGATCGTTAAGAAGCTCAAGGATAACGGATACGACCACTTCGTCATGCTCTCCTGCATCGACTGGATAAACGATGGGCAGTTCGAGCTCGTCTACCACATGTGGTCCTACGAGTACAGGGAGCATGTGATGATATCAACGCGCATCCCGAGGGACGGCGGGAGCATGGTAACCCTCCGCGATTTGTTCCCGCAGATTGAAACATATGAGAGGGAGATACACGAGATGTTCGGAGTTGACTTCATAGGCAACCCGCGCCTCGGCGAGTTCATCCTGGAGGGCTGGCCCCACATGCCCCCGATGCGTAAGGACTTCGACACCGAGAAGTTCGTCAAGGACTTCTACTATAAGATCCCCGAGGTGAAGGAAGAATGATGAAGGAATTTGAACTCTTCGTGGGCCCAAATCATCCCGGCGTCACGGGGAACATGAGCTACCACCTCTGGGTGGAAGGTGCCACCATAAAGAAGGTGGAGACCCGTGTGGGCTACCTGCACCGCGGTTTTGAGAAACTGATGGAGAAGAGGATATGGATGCAGAACGTCCCCCTCGTCTGCCGCATCTGCGTGCCTGAGCCCGATGTTAACGAAGCCGCTTATTCAATGGCGGTCGAGGATTTGATGGGCTGGGAGATACCCGAGAGGGCCAAGTACATACGCACGATAATCCTCGAGCTTGCTAGGCTGGGCGCGCATCTCCTCACAGTCGGAGGCATTGCGGCGTCCTTCGGTCTTTACACCATCGCCCAGTGGGGCGTTGGCGACAGGGATTACATCCTGGATATATTCGAGCAGATAACCGGAGCGAGGGTTTACCACATCTACATCTGGCCCGGCGGCGTGCGCTGGGACCTGCCGAAGAATGCGAAGGAGCTCATAACTAAGGTCCTCGATTACCTGGAGAAGCGCATGCCCCTCTACGAGGATCTCCTCATCAGGAACAAGGTGTTCATCCGCAGGGCAGTGGGGGTGGGCATCGTCCCCAAGGACAAGGCGATAGAGTGGGGTGTCACCGGGCCGAATCTGAGGGCCGCCGGCTACCAGTTGGACTTCAGGAAACTCGAACCCTACGCAGCCTACGACAGTGTTGATTTTGAAGTGCCCTATTACCCGAAGCTGGGTGAGTACGAGGTCCTTTCGGACGGGAGCGATATATACACCCGCACCGCAATAAGGTTGCTGGAGATGAAGCAGAGCATAAGCATCATCAGGCAGGCCCTTAAGGAGATGCCGGAAGGGGATGTTATTCTGAAGCACCCGCAGTGGTTCGCGTGGAAGGTCCCCGCGGGATACTCCTACGTTCGGGTTGAAAGTTCCAAGGGCGAGTACGGGTACTTCGTCGTGAGCGACGGAGGCAAGAAGCCGGTTCGCGTGCATGTGAGAGGGCCGTCGTACACCCACGGTATAAACGTCCTCGAGAGGATCGCGCCGGGAATGAACATCGCTGATTTTTCCCCAACCGCGATAAGCCTTGATGTATGCCCGCCGGATATTGAGAGGTGATGAGAATGGGTGGAAGTGTTACAAAGCCGTTTCATGCGCTGGTGCATCTCGTCCGGAAGCCGCACACGGTCAAGATCCCCTTCGAAAAGCACACGGATATGCTCGGTACCGAGCTCCCGACGGAGAGGTACCGCGGGTACCATGTGAACGACATAGAGAAGTGCATAGGTTGCGGTTTCTGCGGCAGGATATGCATGAACGCCGCCATCACCTACGTGGAGATCCCTGAACTGAAGGGCGTTACTAAGGGACTTCCAAAGAGGCCAGTCATAGACTACGGGCGCTGTTGCTTCTGCGGCCTTTGCACCGATGTGTGCCCGACGAAGTCCCTCAAGCTCGTGCCCAAGTACAACTACGTGGACGAGGACAAGCACACATTCAAGGTCATCGCCACGCCCCTCTTGCACGAGAACGATGGGGTGAAGATAAGCAAGGAGTATCTTGTGTTCGACCTGGATG
>WAOY01000178.1 GCA_015520985.1 DHVE2 group archaeon | reverse complement strand
GGATATATATCACGATGTTGTCACCCTCTACGTACGTGTAGTTGTAGCTTAGATCCACCTGGGGCGGCGTCTTGTCCACCATAAACTCCGGGCCGTAGTAATCGTCCATGATGTTCCCGGCGACATCCCTTGCGTTCTTCACCACTATCCTGTGCTCCCCCTCGCTCAGGGAGTAGCCGTAGAGGGTGAGGGTGTACCCATCGCAGAACTCCCCCGATTCTTCTGGGGTCGCGTTGACTGGCACTCCGTCCAGGAGGAACAGCGCATCCTTCACGGGCTCGCTGAAGCGGAATTTCACCGTTACCGTGGAATTTGCCCCGTACGGTCCCATGGGGCTCAGGGTGATGTTCACCTCCGGCCTGACCGTGTCCACGGTGAAGGTGAAGTCATCGTATGGAATCATCTCGTTTCCGGCTATGTCCCTGCCGCCGCTCACGTAAACCCTCGTTACGCCGTTCTCCATATCGCTTTGAATTACGACGGTGCCCTGCCAGGTCGTGTTTGATATCCAGAAACCGCTCACCGTGTAGTTCTCCCTGCAGTAGGTGACATTGAGCCCTGCGGAGGTGTCCATGGCCTCGGTGAACACAATGGTTATCGTGTACCTCCCGGCCCTGTAAGCCTCATGATTACCCATGTCCACACTGGCCACTTCCGGTCTCGATGTATCCACGAAGAACCATCCGTAGTAGTAGGGCATCTCGTTTCCAGCGGTGTCCACGGCGTTGCGTATGAGTAAGGAGTTGTTCCCGTTGTCCATTCCGTACTCTATGCTGAACTCCCCCCTCCACTCCCTGTCGTTCACCCAGGACCCGGAGATGTAGTATGTGTGGGTCACCCCGAAGCTCACCTCCGGCTGCACGCTGGTGTTCATGCTCTCGCTGAAGAGCACGTCTATGCTGTACCTCCCCGGTCCAAAGGGCTGGCTGGAGTTGAAGGTCACTCCCTCAACATGGGGCGCTGTGGTGTCGATGTAGAAGTACGAGGTGTACTCCACCATGGTGTTCCCGGCCAGGTCCTCGGCGCCGGATACGTAGAGTGTGTTCTTCCCATTCTCCGAGTATGTGTCCACGCGGATGGTCCCCGTCCAGGTGCGCGCATCCTTCCACGTCCCGGTGACGTAGCTCATCCGGGTTATGCCGAACTTCACCGTGGGGTTCTTCCCCTGGTCCATGTCCTCGGAGAAGGTTATGGTGATGGGGTAGTTCCCGATGGTGAAGGGCTGCTTTGCCCCGAACTCCACGCTCGCCACCTCAGGCGCCTTCGTGTCCACTGTGAATGTCGTCACGTAGGGATTCGGACTCATCACGTTTCCCGCGAGGTCCTCGCCGTCCTCAATGATCAGCCGCAACTCGCCATTCGCGGTGCTGGACGAGATGTACCCAGTTCCTTCCCACACCATGTCCCCTATCCAGTTTCCGCTCACCATGTTCTCGTAGCCCCCGACCCCGAAGGTCACGTTCAGGACCTTGGACGTATTCATGTCCTCGCTGAAGAACACGGTGACGTTGAAAGATCCTGCGGATAGAGGGGGCGATGGATCAAATACAACGTCGCGCACATAGGGCGGGGTCTGGTCCCTCTGCACTATATCCACGTTCCCCGTGGTAACCGGTTCGAATGACACCAGGTCGTTGCCCGAGATCTCCACACTTGCCAGGGTGAAGTTGGCGTACGCGCTGGTGTTGGCAGTGTCCGAAATCTTCACCACGAGGAAATAGACGGCTGAGGAGCCGCAGTTCACCCCTATGGAGGTGCTGAAGTTGGCAGTTCCGTTGTTAAAATTCGCCTGGGCCTGCATGGTATCGGAGGAGGTGAACCTGCCATCGCCATTATCCTCGTAGAGGTAAGCGGTCGGAACGTCGTAATCGGTGGCGGTTCCATTCCTTATCACCTTCATCGAGTCGATCCCCACGAATTCCCCCGTGGTCCCCTCTGCGCTGAGGTTGATCTGCACCACCGCGATGGTGCTGTACTGCCTCCCCTCGCTGGGCGAGATATCCCTCGCTTGCACCTTCAGCAGATTCACGTTCTTTGCCCCGGGGGTCATGGATGCAGCCGGGGTGATGTACCACTGGGAAGCCCTATCGTCGTCGAAGCCGTTTGGAATCAGGGAGATGCTCTGCCCCGCCTGCGGTGCGGGAGGGTATCCGTTGTACCCCGAGCCGTCCCTCTCAAAGTTGAGCCCGGAGGGGGGCGAGTCCACGTCCGCGAAGCCCCCGTTCCAGAAGGCCACGTAATCGATGGGATTTCCCCCTATCTTCAGAACGACATCGTCCCCGAGGTCGTTGAGCACATCTCCGCTGAATCCAGCGTACACCTTCGCTGAGCCGTCGCTGAAATCCAGGTCGTCAGTTCCCGAGCCGAAGTAGATGGTCAGGTACGATCCGTGGGGCATCGTCCCTATATCGCTGGGCACGGTGTACGTGTTCCCGTCCTGGTCATCTATCTCCAGGGTGCTTATGTCCCTGTCGGGACCGGAGTTGTAAATTTCGACCCATTCGTCGTTCCCGGAGCCGTACGACGAAATCTCGTTTATCACGAGGCCGTTTATGGCGTAGTCGTAGTTTATGGTGATGCTGTGCACAACCGGCGTGAGGGAGTCCGTGCCCTTCAGGTGGGCGCGAACCATCACGTACTTCTGTGGATCGCTTACCAGATCACCGTTCTGCACCTCCTGCCAATCGCTCCATATTGAGCCGTCGGCGGAGGTGCGCACGTACATGTCTACGGAGGTTCCATCGAGAACGGTGGCATCCCAGGATACGGATAACCTGCTGGGGACGTTCGGCAACTCGAATACCTGCGAGGTCCAGTTCCCGTCGTGGATGTACCTCTCCCCCAAAACCGTGGCCTGCATGGTCACCACGTAGGGCGCATCGTCCCAGTCCATGCTCACCGCATCTCCCTGAACTTCGCCGAAGTGCCACCAGTACCCGTTGTCCCCCGTCGCGGCGAATGCTGAGAGGGATCCCTCGGTGTATATCCCCAGGCGATCTCCTTCCTTGACGCGGAGGTTCACGTCGAACTCGTTCACCATGTTAGACCCGGGGTTCAGGTCCAGGGTGCTCGCCACCGCGTAGAAGTTGCTACCTCCCTGGTTCCTGAGGACCTTTACCTTGAAGGGGGCGTTGTAGCTCCCCACGTATATCTTGATCTTCGTAACCGTTCCATCGCTCCTGAACACGTAATCGGAATCCCCGGGCAGGAAGGTGTAGCCACCGGACATTGTGGAATCCGGAGAATCCAGCTGGCCTATGGTGTAGGTGAAGTACTCCTTTTCCAGGACGATGTCCCCCGGGCTCGAAGTGGTATTTATATTCTCCAGGGTTCCGTTTTCGAAGTCCTGCTCGCTGGTAATCGTTATGCTTTCGCTGACCTGGGCCCGGGAGGAGGAAAAATGCCCACCCATCCAGTGGTTCTCCGGCGGAATGAAGGCATGGATTCCTGCCAGTATGATGGCGGAGATCAGAACAATCGTGATGAATTGGCGCATACGGAAAAAACCGCATCCTCGTATTTTTCCCTTTTGAGAAAACTTTTTATAGAAGAAATTTTTTACGGCAACCGGAGGTGATGTGAGATGCTCGCGGGACAGCCGATCCTCATACTCAAGGAGGGTACCAGGAGGGAGACCGGCAGGGAAGCGATGAAGAACAACATCGCCGCCGCTAGAGCAATCGCGGAGGCGGTTCGCACCACTCTGGGTCCAAGGGGAATGGACAAGATGCTCGTGGACTCCCTTGGTGATGTGGTCATAACCAATGATGGCGTGACCATCCTGAAGGAAATCGATGTGGAGCACCCCGCGGCTAAGATGATGGTTGAAGTCGCCAAGACGCAGGACAGCGAAGTTGGCGATGGGACCACCACCGCCGTCGTTCTGGCGGGTGAACTTCTCAAGAACGCCGAGGAGCTCATAGATCAGAACGTGCATCCCACCGTCATAACCAAGGGCTACCGCCTCGCGGCTGAAAAGGCCAAGGAAATCCTCGAGGAGATTGCCAAGCCCATAGACCTGGAGAACGAGGAGATTCTGAAGAAGATCGCGGGCACTGCGCTGAGCAGCAAGAGCGCGAGCATGGCGAAGGACCTGCTTAGTGAGATAGCGGTGAAGGCGGTTAAGAAGGTCGCCGAGAAGGTGGGCGACAGGTGGGTAGCGGATGTGGATGCGATCCAGATCATAAAGAAGCAGGGCGGCTCCATAGACAGCACCGAGCTCATAGAGGGCATGATCATAGACAAGGAGAAGGTGCACCCGGGCATGCCCAAGGTGGTTAAGGATGCGAAGATCGCTCTAATAAACGCTGCTCTCGAGGTGAAGAAGCCCGAGATAGACGCGAACATCCAGATAAAGAGCCCCGACATGATCCACGAGTTCCTGGAGCAGGAGGAGAAGCTCATCAGAGAGATGGTTGAGAAGATAAAGAGCAGCGGAGCCAACGTGGTCTTCTGCCAGAAGGGCATAGATGACCTGGCGCAGCACTTCCTGGCGAAGGCGGGCATATACGCCGTGCGCCGCGTGAAGAAGAGCGACATGGAGAAGCTCTCCAGGGCAACAGGCGCCAGGATCGTGACCAATCTGGACGACCTGAGCAGCGAAGATCTCGGCCACGCTGAAATGGTGGAAGAGAGGAAGATCGGCGAGGACAACATGAGCTTCGTGATGGGCTGCGAAAACCCCAAGAGCGTGAGCATCCTTATACGGGGAGGCACGGAGCATGTGGTGGACGAGATAGAGAGGAGCATAAAGGACGCGCTGCACGTGGTGGCGAAGGCTATAGAGGACGGGAAGTACGTCACCGGCGGAGGTTCCAGCGCGGTCGAGATATCCCTGAGGCTCCGCGAGTACGCGCCCAGCGTTGGCGGCAGGGAGCAGCTTGCGATTGAGAAATTCGCAGATGCGCTTGAGGTCATACCCAGGAGCCTGGCCGAGAACGCTGGCCTGGATCCCATTGAGATGCTCATACAGCTGCGCAAAGTGCATAAGGAGGGCAAGGTAACGTACGGAATCAACGTGTACACCGGCAAGGTTGAGGACATGGAGGCCCTCGGAGTAATCGAGCCGATACGCGTGGGCAAGCAGGCGATCAATAGCGCGACGGATGCAGCGATAATGATACTGCGCATAGACGACGTCGTTGCCGCGAAGGGCGAGAGCAAGGACAAGGGCCCCAAGGGCGACACGGGCGGAGAGGAGGAGTGACCTCCTCTGATTAACTATTTTTTGGCGAAGGTTTATATCCCTCGGGGAGATTTACAACATCATGCAGTTCATCAGAACCCGTGACCTTGAGAGGTTCAGGAAGGTCTGGGAGAAGGCCCAGAAAAGCGGAAGGATCGCCATTTTGGTGGGTCCATCTGGAAGCGGTAAGGGTTACCTTGTCAGGAAATTCGCGGAGGATGAGGGTATTCGCCTTCTGCAGTACAGGGCCGAGGAGAGCGAGAGAAACGTTCCCCTGGGTACCATCCGTAGGTTCGCCAACGTCAATTTTCCCCGTGTTCTCCTCGGTAGGTACAGCACCGACACGCTGTTCCGCCGCATAGCCGAGGAGATGGAGAAGATCAGGCCCGTTATAGTCCACATAAAGGAGATACACAACGCGGATCATCTCTCCCTCAGGTTCCTGCACTACCTCTCCGTTCACCCCGTGCCGGGGGTGCTCGTGGCCGTGAGTTACCCCAAGGGCATGGAGAGCATGGAACTGAGCGAAAACCTGGAGCATTTGGTGATGAATGGACTCGCCGACGTGGTGATCGTGGACGACCTGCGGAGGGACGAGCTGGAGGAGAGCCTGAGGGGCACGGAGCTGGAGGGGATTGTCGACGAGATATACGAGGTGTCCCGGGGAAACCCAGCCATGCTGGACCTCATCGACCTGTGCAGGAGGGAAACGGGTACCCTGGTGAAGAGCAGGGAAGAGGGGTTCCGGTGCGTGTGGAACTTGCTGAACGAATTCCAGCGTAATCTCCTGAAGGTCGGATCCACCATGGGCAACTTCTTCTGGACCTCCGTGGTTCGCGATGTCCTCGGCACGGTGCCCCGGGAGGATGTGAATCGCCTGAAGTCCCTGGGGATCATATCCGAGTTTTCAAGCATCTATCGCGGCTCTGAGTACAGGGGATACCTCTTCACCAGTTCCGAATTCAGGAGGTTCTGCTACTCCATGCTCACGGATGAGGAGAGGCGCAGGTACCACCTGCAGGTGGGCCGGGCGATAGAGAGGAAAAAGATTTACATCGGCTGGGAGAGGATCTTTGAACTGGCGAGGCACTACTCCATAGCTTCTGAGCCAGGAAGAGCGATTCCCTACCTCAGGGAATGCGTGGACATATCCCTGCACTACCGCGACCACCGCTCGGCTGTGCACCACCTCGGCGAGCTCGAAAGGCTGCTCAACATGAGGGACGATCCGTCCCTAAGGGTGTGGACGTACCACAATTTCATCCGCGCCCTAGGAAAGGTGGGCCGGGGCGAAGACGCCCTTCGCTATGGGGACAAACTGCGATCTCTGGCGCTCCTGGAGAAGGCCATGGTGAGGCAGGGCATGGGCGATTACAGGGAGGCCATATCCC
Source organism: DHVE2 group archaeon (assembly GCA_015520985.1). Lineage (GTDB taxonomy): Archaea > Thermoplasmatota > Thermoplasmata > Thermoplasmatales > Aciduliprofundaceae > JAADDK01. Next base: position 3,904 of record WAOY01000178.1, on the reverse strand, counting down.
TCTGCGCAGAATGCCGCGGGAGCGACGAGTTCATCGACATGGTGTCGTACAGGATAGAGGCGGAGTGCCTCTTCCGCCTGGGTCTCTACCGGAACGCCATGGAGGTGGAGATGCGCCACATAGAGATGGCCAGGGAACTGAACAACGACTGGGAACTGGCCATGGGCTACAAGAACATAGGCAACGTGCACGTGAGCATGAGGAACCTGGACGACGGGGAGAGGTACTACAGGATGGCGATGAAGATATTCCGGGCCCTGCGCGACCTGAAGGGGATATCTTCAATCTACAACAACCTGGGCATAATATACTCGGACCGTGGCCTGGCCAAGAAGGCCCTGGAGCACTACCGCAGGAGCCTGGAGATAGAGGAGAAGCTCCGGGACTACGACGGCATGGCAACGTCGTACAACAACATAGGCACCGCCTATGTTACCCTCGGGGATGTGTACGAAGCCCTGGAGGCGTACAAGAAGAGCGTGGACTACAACATCCTCGCGGGCAACCTGGACGGGCTCAACTACGGGTATGGCAACATAGCCTCAATTCTGATGGAACTGGGGGACTTCGCGGGCTCCCTGGACTACCTGCAGAAGCAGATGGAGGTGGCCGAGAAGATAGGCAGCGTCAAGTTCATGATACAAGCCCACATAACCTTGGCGAACCTGTACTACCTCATGCGCAAATTTGAAGAGGGCATTAAGCACGCCAAAAAGGCGATTTCACTGGCGGAGAAGCACGGCGATATCTACGATGCACCGGACGCTTACTATTACGTGGCGAAAATATACTATGCGGAGGGCAAGGTCGAGCTCTGTGCCAAGTGGGCCGAGCGCGCCCTGGAGATGTACCGCGAGATAGGCATAGAGAACCAGGCCTCCCACGTTTACGGCCTCCTGGTCCGCTGCCACGGCAGGAAGATGCTGGAGCAGATGGAACGCGTAATAGACGTGATCTTCCCGGAGGACGAGTACGAGCTCTGGATGGCCCGCATAATAGTTCTTGCGAGGGAGGAGAGGGAGCACTGGGCGTACCTGGACAGATTGATGGACGGGATGAAGAGGATGCACAAGCTCGCCAGCCTGGTGGATTTCCTGGAGGAGTACTACCGCATCACCGGCTACGATATCATACTGAAGGAGATGGAGGATCTGAAGAAGACCTTCGTTTACCCCGAGGAAAAAGGTTAAACTGTGAAGGCTCATGGGGATGGTATGAAGTACTGCCCGAACTGCGGTGCCAGGCTCAGTGACAACTCCAAGTTCTGTCCCTTTTGCGGCGCCAACCTGGATGAGTACGTGGTTTACGAGAGGCCCAGGGTTGAGGTGGAGAACGAACTTGTTTGCAGGCACTGCGGGAAGGGCAAGATGCTCCTCGTGGACGCGGAGAGCGACATCCCGCTGTACATGTGCCCCCACTGCGGGTGGTACTACGGGGATTTCCTCGGCACCGGGAGGGCGATATACTACGATTCCATTCACCTGAAGATAGGCCGCATCATCAAGGCGGAGATACGCCTGAAGGGGTACGTGAGGGTCAACGTGAAGAAGACCCAGAGCATGGAGGACGAGGCCCTCACCGAACTTGCCAGGTACCTCAAGAACGACCTAGAGGGGTACGACATCACGCAGATAAGGGATGCCCTGGTTTACCTCCTGGAGGAGGGGGTCATCGAGCTCTACGAGGAGGAGATGGACCAGGACTTCTCCTGGGTGGGGGTGAGGTTCGTTGATAGTGATTAACTGGCGCGGTGTTTATCGCGTGGAAAAGGGAGAGGTGCTCGACAGGTACGAGTTCCCCGACGAAAAGGCCCCGGAGATCCTGGACAGGATATCCCGGGGCGATTACGGGCCCATAGCGCATTTCCTGGAGAAGTACCCCGGGGAGGAGATACGCGTATCCTCTTATCTGAAGGACCCGGAGAGGATGCGGGACGTAGCGATAAGGCTCGCGAAGTGGAGGATGAAGGAGAGCCTCTCCGAGGACTATGTCCTTGAGCAGATCCTCGCCATGTACGACGACGTGGTGAGCACGGTGAACCTCCTCTCCGAGAGGAACCTGGAGATGGAGAACATAGAGGAGATACTGGACGGGGAGATAGAGGAAGGGGATCTCCTGCGCAGGGAGATTGACCACCTCATTTCCCTCCGCAACGCCCTGGCGAACAGTATAGAGAGGAGAGCCAGAAAAATCGCACCGAACCTGAGCCACCTGGTCGGGCCTATAATAGCGTCCCGCCTGATACACTACGCCGGCGGATTAAGGCGCCTGGCCATGATGCCAGCATCCACGATTCAGGTTCTCGGCGCCGAGGACGCCTTCTTCCAGCACCTGAAGAAGGGTACGCCCTGCCCGAAGCACGGCATAATATTCCAGGTGGCGGAGGTGAGGAATTCCCCGAAGAAGCTCAGGGGGAAGATCGCCAGGGCCCTCGCCGGGAAGATCGCTATAGCGGCGCGGGTGGATTACTACGGCGGGGAATTCATCGCCGATCGCCTGAAGGAGGAGTTAAAAAGGAGAGCGGAGGAGATACGGAATGATTCTCGTGGGTCGCGCAGATGAGGAGGAACTTCTGAACCTCGTAGGCGAGAAGAAGGGGAGCATCGTCTCCTACTTCGGATACGTGCGTGCAGAGAACGAGGGAAAGAGGGTAAAGGGGATGGTGTGCACCGAGAATCCGGACGCGAGGAAGATAATGGAGGAGATAGAGGAGGAACTCCGTTCCAGGTTCCCGATAGAGAACGTGATACTGTACCACAGCGTGGGCGAGCTGAAGGTCGGTGATCTGCTCGCAGCCGTGATAATCTCCACGGTGCACCGCCGGGAGGGCTTCGAGGCGTGCAGGATGGGTATCGACCTGATAAAGGAGAGGGAGCCTGTTTCCAGGAAGGAGTTCTGAGGTGTCGCCGTGGGAAGGGTACCACCCCTTGAAAAAATCGCCTTCTGGACCCTTGTGGGTATAATCTCCGTGTTCTTCGCCGAGGTGATCTCTGGATCCACCCCTTATCCCTATTTCACCGCTCCAGGCTGGCTCATCGTGTTCCCCGTCTACGCTCTTCACACCGTGGTCCTCGGGACAATCGTGCTTAAATACGGGAAGCCCACCCTTTACGCCCTTTACCCCGCGGGGATGATATTCGGGATGTACGAGACATACATAACCAAGGTGGTGTGGGGCGGCGCAGAGTGGGGCAGCAACGGGCCAAGTGTATTCGGCATATACATAGTTCCCTTCTTCCTCGTGGTCCTGTTCTGGCATCCATTCATGTCGTTCATAATCCCCCTTACCCTGTCCGAGGCATCTTTGACTCATTCCCGTGGAATGCTCTCCTATCTCCCCCCGAGGTTGAATTCCCTCTTCTCGACCCCCAAGAGGGCGAAGAGAACGCTGCTCTACGGCGCGGTCATCTTGGGATTGATGGGAATGTTCAACCTCGATCCCATCAACTGCCTCCTCTCCTCCCTGTCCTCCGCGTTTTTCGTCCTCGCCCTGGTTCTTCTATGGAGACGCTACATGCTCGGGAGGCGCAGGGCCCTGGGGGACTACCTTCCGGGCAAAGCCGGATTCTCAATTGCCCTGGTCCTCCTCATTCTCTTCTACATATCCACCGCCTTGGGCTACAACACCGAGTACCTGCCCCCCGCTCCGGTGCACCTCTTCACTTTTCTCATCTACGCGCTTCTCTTCCTCCTGCTGTGGAAGAACCTGAAGGTGTCCAGGGGTGAGAGGCCACGGAAGTTCAAATTCCCCATCGCGGTGTCCACAAAATCCGTTGTGAAACTCATACTCATCTTCTCGGCTACGACTACCGTTGAGGCCCTAATTCCCCTGCGCCTCCTGATATTCGCCTTCTTCCTCGTCTTAGAGAGTATTATCGGGCTCCTCTTCGTTTACTATTCCATC
>WAOY01000177.1 GCA_015520985.1 DHVE2 group archaeon | reverse complement strand
GCCCAAGAAGATAGGAAGGAGAAGGGCGGGGATGGTTGCCCTCTCCTCCATTCTCATCTCCGTGCTGCTCAGCCCGATACCTTATCTCTACTTCTCCTTCTCCCCGTACTACCTCCTGGCGGTGGCGATTTCGGACGGAATTTTTATATACGCAGCGCTCATTCAATTTAAGGATCCGCACAGAGGCCAGAAGTACACCAAGTTCGGGATGCTTCTCGGCCTTGTGGCGTACCTGATCGGGGGATTAACATGAAGGTGCTCGAGTACATAACAAACAAGGTATCCGAGGGAAAGGTGCACATGACCCTTATCGACCCGGACGACCAGAGCCCGGAAGAGGCAGCCAGAATTGCCAGGGAAGCGAGGAACGCGGGGACCGATGCCATAATGATCGGCGGCTCAACCGGGATAACCCGCGAGCTGATGGACGAGACAATCAGGGCGATAAAGGCCGCCGTTGATCTTCCCGTCATAATTTTCCCGAACTCCGCAAGCGTCCTCTCGCCGTACGCGGATGCCCTGTACTTCATGAGCTTGCTCAACTCCCAGGACATAGACATGGTGATAGGGCAGCAGGTGAAGGGCGCAATCTACGTGAAGAAACTGGGCATAGAGCCCATACCCATGGGGTACATCATAGTGGAGCCGGGCATGACAGTCGGGAGAGTTGGGAGAGCGAAGCTGATACCCCGGGATCGCCCGGACCTGGCGGTTGCCTATGCTCTTGCCGCTCAATACCTGGGGATGCGCCTCGTGTATCTTGAAGCGGGGAGCGGGGCCCCCGAGCCCGTGCCCGCAGAGATGATAAGGAGAGTGAAGGATGAGATAGATGTACCCCTCGTCGTGGGCGGAGGAATTCGAACCGAGGAGAAGGCGCGCAGCGCAGCGAGGGCCGGAGCGGACATAATAGTGACGGGCACCATAGTGGAGGAGGTGGAGGACATAGAGGGTGCGCTTGGGGAGATAATCTCAGCCATTAAGGACTGAGCCCCCTCATTATCCTCTTCGCCTTCCTTATGGTTCCCGTGGTCCTGTACGTTTTTATCCCGTGGCTGTGCAAGATCTCCAGAACTTTCTCCTTGTTCCAGTGTTTGCACCGGATGAGCGCGAAGCCGCGGTCTCTGAGGATTAGTTTTCCCCAGTCGTCTATCTTCCTTATCTCCCTCAGAGCCTCCGGTACTTTCGGGGAGTCCTCGGCGATTATGTATCTCCTCCTTCCGACCCTGTCCTTCACGACCACAACCGCCTAACGCGCAGGGGGTATATTTCATTTGTGCCTGCCTTCGCATAGGGATTCATCTCGCAGCAGATCTACCGGTAAAACATTAAATACTCCGCACCAATAATGCAACCGGTGATACCATGGGGATGACCCTTACCGAGAAGATTCTGGCGAAGAAGGCGGGCAAGAAAGAGGTGCAGCCCGGAGAGATTGTCACAGTGGAGCCAACCTGGGTGATGAGCCACGATAATTCCGCGGCGATTCTTCTGAAGTTCAAGAAGACTGGCGTGGAGAGGGTCTGGGACCCGAAGAAGATAGTGATAATCCTTGACCACACGGTGCCCGCTCCCACCGCTGATTACGCGAACAACCACCTGAGCATAAGGAACTTCGTGAGGGAGCAGGGCATAGAGAACTTCTGGGACATAAACACGGGGATATGCCATCAAGTTATGGCGGAGAAAGGTTATGATCTCCCAGGTGCGGTGATTGTTGGCGCGGACTCGCACACCACTACGCCCGGGGCATTCGGTGCCTTCGCCGCGGGCATAGGGAGGAGCGAAGTCGCAGCGATTTGGGCCACGGGCAAGATATGGCTCCGTGTCCCCGAAAGTTATGAAATAATCGTGAACGGTGAGATGCCCAGGGGCGTGTTCGCAAAGGACCTCGCTCTGCACATCATCGGGGATATTTCGGCGAGCGGCGCAGTGTACAAGGCGGTGGAGTTCAAGGGGGAGACGATAAAGAACATGACTATCGCTTCGCGCATGGTTCTCACGAACATGAGCGCGGAGATGGGCGCCAAGAACGGAATAATAGAGGCGGACGAGAAGACGGAGGCGTACCTCAAGAAT
>WAOY01000176.1 GCA_015520985.1 DHVE2 group archaeon | reverse complement strand
GATTCAACAACGAGGCAATCGTCACCAAGACAGTCTGGTACTTCTGGGACGATATGGAGCACGGGACCCAGAACTGGGAGCACGAGGCGACGCTGGTCAATATCAACGGCGAGACTCCGCTGGACTTCCTCGCACGCAAGGACGTCGATACCAATGTGGTCGGGGATTGGGACTGGAGTTACAGCGGAGTTACCGATGAGAATGGAAACGCCGTCACCGGTTCGGGGGTCTTTGGAAACGGAATATACCTAACCAACGACGAGAACATTAGCGCCTTCACCCATTCAGCAGCGCACACCCAGCCATCGGCGTACTGGCTACCGGAAGTGGAGGGGAACTCCGGCAGAACGCCCATCGACCTGGTAATAGTGATAGACAACTCTGGAAGCATGCTTGACACGGACACCTCCGATGGAAGAACGAGGCTCTACCACGCCAAGGAGGCGGCCAAGGTGGCCGTGGGGCTGCTGGTGCCCCAGGACAGAGTATCCATATGGTGCTTCTACGGATCTGGCCAGAGCGGTACGGATCCGCACCAGGTGATCCCGTTCACCTACGTGAGCAACCCGTCCAGCATAAACAGCACGATAGATTCCATACCTGAATCCAACAACATATACACTCCGCTGTTTGATACCATCGCCGCCGCTGCGGAGTACGCCAGGGACAACTGGAGAAGTGATGCTGTGCACGGAATGATAATACTCACCGATGGATATAGCAACTCGGACGAGGACAGGTACCAGCACGCGCCAGGGACATCGTATACCAACGAGCCCGGAGCATCTAATTACTGGTACAACAACGACAACCCCAACCAAGGAGAGGATTCCGGCCTGAAGGGCATGCCGTGGACGGTGTTCGCAGTGGGCCTCGGAAGCGATGTGGACTCAAGGTTCCCACCAATAGGCAATACCGCCCACGGGGCCAACAGCACGTACGTGCACACCGACGACGCGGCCCAGTTAGAGCAGATATTCAGAAACCTGATAAATCAGCTGGTGCAGCAGGCGGGAGGAGTGAGGAGCCCGGAGAAATTCAGCGCGGATAAGGCCAGGGCCACGGCAACAGTGTTTGCCGATAACTTTGAGTCGGCGGACTGGACCTCACCCGGATATCCCGGGGAATGGCAGAGGAGCAGTGGAACGGCCATAGAGAGCTGGGGCCCACTGGCGGGAAGCTACAGCGCAGAGATGTACGGAGATTACTGGAGCAGTGGCTATGACAGGGCGTACATTATGCATCAGGTGGATATGAGCGGGATCAGCGGCACCATCAACTCCATAACGCTTAGCTTCATAGAGAGAAGGGTGAATGCCGAGAGCTCTGATGACTTCTATGTGGAGGTCAGCACGGACGGATCTACGTGGAGGCAGGTGGCGCATTACACGGATGATGGCGGACCCAACACCCGCTCATACGACATAACCTCACTCGTGGGCTCTGCATCCAGCTTCTACCTGAGGTTCCGCATTGATGTGAACTACGACGAAATATTCATCGTGGATAACATACAGGTGACGGTGGACTACACGCCCTCCAGCGGTGGAGGCGGTAGCGGCGGTGGCTCCGGTGGTGCAACTTACAACGTTGAGATGATGAGATACAGGTACCTCACAACCCCGCCGATACGCACGGTCTCGCAGGGTGAGGCCCGTTTGACCTTCTGGACCAAGTACTGGATGACGGAAGGTACTAACGGCGGAGTGATTTACATTTGGGGCAGGAAAGCGGGCGAATCGTCCTGGAGCTGGGACGCTCAGCACAGAATATACATAAAGCCCATGCAGCCATACACGGGTAACCTGCTCCTCAGCGGGGTTGACAGCGATGCGGACTCCGGCGGAATAGACGGATCCACGGGCCTCAGGGACATGTTCGGGAATCTGCCGTACTGGTGCTTCAACGGAAGGAGCGGCGGCGGAACATTCACCTGGAGATACGTTGAGGCGGACCTCACACCATACCTGCAGTACTTCGAAGAGATCAGGGTTGTGTTCATCTTCGCCCAGTACGGGGGTATAACCAGCGCAGATGGGTGGCACCCGGAGATGGGCTGGTACATAGACGACGTGCAGATAAAAGTGACAAATGATGGGACATACGACCTGTGGAAGTACGAGAACATGACCGCCGCGGGGGATCAGGCGCACTCGGGCAACTTCGCCTGGGTTTACGAGAACTCCGCAGGAAATCTGCCGCAGGGAATAGACGCTTCAATACAGACGAAGCTAATAGATCTGACCTCGGCGAGAAACGTGACACTTGAGTTCTGGGTGCGATTCAACCTCGATCCCGCCGCAGGGCTACCGCCGGCAACGGTGCGCGCAGAGGTGAGCAGCGATAACGGAATAACGTGGAAATCGATAACTTATGGAGTGCGCATAGGCTGGGGCTCCAGCGGACACGGAGGATACGCGGGAACGCTTGATAGTGGTGCCACAAATGCATACGGCTGGGTCGCCGCCAGTACCCTGCTCAGGATAAACTGCGACCTCAGTGGCTGGGCAGGACAGACAGTAATGCTGAGGTTCCGCGTGGTGACTAATGCGTCCTCTTCTCAGACGTGGGATCCCGCATATCCCGACGATCCTCATGGCGTGTATCTGGATGACGTGTTCATATTCGGCGAGAGCTACGCCCAGAGGATACCTGCGGTCTACATCTGGGAATGATTTTCCCCAAATTTTTTATAATTGTTCACCGTTTAATGCACCATGAACCTCCTGTGCTGTGCCGCGATAATCATCGTGCTCCTGGCAATTCTAGGAATCCTGAAGTTCTTCCTGCGACTGATGCTATGGATCATCGTGGCGATAATACTCCTGGGGGGCGCCGTGGCCCTAGGGTTCCTGCTGGGAAACCAGATCTGAAAATCAATCCTCCTAGGGCTTCTTCGGCCTGGAGCAGATGGCGTTCTCGTCCCCATCGAGGAAAATTTCCCTGTCAGGGTACTTCTTCGCGAGTTCCTGCATAATCTCAACTACATCCCCTATGGTCAGTTCGGGGTGCTCGCTGAGCCTCACGTGGACAATCTTATCCTCCATTCCTCTGGATAATCCCTTTCGCCCTATTTATAATTATCTCCGCCTTTAACCATCGTGCATCTCCGTTTCGTTTTTCGGCGAATATGAAGTTTATTATGCGATACCACCATGTCCCCCGCAAGAACTGCAAAGGAGGTAAAGAAGATGCATCCCCTGGACCCCATATTCAAACCGAGGAGTATAGCAATCGTCGGAGCAAGCAGGGACCCCAAAGCAATTGGGCACCAGTGCGTTAAGAACCTGATCGAATCGGGATACGAGGGAAAGATATATCCCGTGAACCCCAAGGCTGATGAGATCGAGGGCCTTAAATGCTACCACAGCATTGAGGAAATACCGGACGAGGTGGATATCGCCCTCATCACTGTGCCCGCCAAGTACGTTCCGGCAGTCGCAGAGGAGTGCGGGAGAAAGGGCGTTAAGGGCCTCGTGATCATCGCTTCAGGATTCAGCGAGGTTGGACGCAAGGACCTGGAGGATCAGGTCGTAGAGATAGCGAGGAAGTACGGCATGCGCATCCTGGGACCGAATGTCGTTGGTATAATGAACAACCCGCTCAAGGCGAACGCATCATTCGGACCGTACCTCCCGTATCCGGGCAAGGCCGCCCTCATATCCCAGAGCGGCGCACTGCTCATAGCCATGGACGCCAGGACCTGGACGGATAAGGTGGGCATATCGCACATGATCAGCATAGGCAACATGGCGGACCTGGACTTCGCAGATCTCATAGAGTACTTCAACGAGGACGAGGACACCAACGTCATATCCCTCTACATGGAGGGATTGAAGGACGGCCGCAAGTTCCTGGAGAAGGCGAGGAAGTCAAAGAAGCCGATAATCGCGCTGAAAGCAGGTGTCTCGCAGCGCGGCGCAGCGGCTGCGGCTTCGCACACAGGTAGCCTGGCCGGAAGCACGAAGATCTACGATGCCGCTTTCAAGCAGGGCCACGTGGTCCGGGCGGAGAATCTGGACGCGCTCTTCGACGAGACTATGGCCCTTGCCTTGCAGCCACCCATGAGAGGTGAGAACCTTCTGATAATAACCAACGGCGGAGGTGTAGGTGTCCTAGCAACGGACGCCGCGGAGAAGTACGGTATTCCCATCAAGGACGCCCCCGATGACCTGAAGCTCCTAATGATGAAGCACATGCCAGAGTTCGGGAGCCCTAAGAACCCCGTGGACCTCACTGGAATGGCCGATGCAAAGCAGTACTACGGCTCAATAAAGGATGGATTGAAGCATGAGTGGGTGGATGGTGTCGTCGTACTGTACTGCGAAACGTCCTTCACGGATCCCATGGAAATCGCCAAGAACATAAAGCAGGCTGCGGATGAGGTGGGGGTTAATAAGCCCATAGTTGTTAATCTCACAGGTGGTGAGAGGAGCGTTAAAGCGGGTGAGTGGCTCATAGAAAACGGCATACCCTATTACAAGAGCCCCGACGCCGCGGTGCGCGCGATGGCCGCCCTGAGGACATACGGCAGGTACCTGGAG
>WAOY01000175.1 GCA_015520985.1 DHVE2 group archaeon | reverse complement strand
GAGATATTCCGCTCATATTCAGCCATATCGGGACGAGTATCACGGCGAGGCAGTGCGATCTGCGGGAGTTGAACAGCACAGGCACGAGACCGATTGCGGTGGCAACGGACATTATTATCAGGCCCTGCCAGGATGTCATTAGGTAGACGAGGACCACGAGTATCCCGAGGACAACCAGGTTCAGGAGCTTGGGGTTTATCTTCGGCACGACCCTCGCAAGGAACTTCGAAGCGAATATCACGACGAAGAAGGATATCACCCCCGCCAGGGCTATGGCCGCGTCCACCAGGTAGAACTGCTGCACCGTCTCCGGGGTGAAGAGCAGGTTTATACCCATAGCGAGGGCCCCGCGGCGCAAATGCAGGGTGGGGAGGAAGAAGAGCGCTATGGCACCCACGTAGTAAACGACGCGTGAAGCACCCATGGATACGAGGAAACTCTTGTCCCCCTTCTGCGCGAAGGCGTGCGACGCCATATATCCCCCGACACCAGCAGTTACGGCGGGGATGAACGCGGCGAACAGGCCTCCTACCGATCCCGCCAGGGAGCCGTGGGCAATTTCCTTCGGATCTGCGTCCACACTCTTCGGTATGTTCTGCTCAGGGATCTCGTACTTGGAGATGAGGTTCAGAATTATGGAGGAGGTGGCGAAGAGCCCTATAAGGGGGGCCATCAAACTCTGAAATCCATGCTCCACAGGTATCAGGGTCTTGCTGAAAACGATTATGCCCAGAAGGGCGGAGAGGAAGAAGGTGAGGTACCCCGCCAGGATGGTCTTCCATGCTTCCTTGAGCCCGTGCAGGGGATTTTTGTGCCTCCCGAAGTCCTTGGGGAACTCGGAGAGGAGCATGAACGCGATGACGGCGCCGATTATCCAGTGCATGTTCGCCATCGCGATGTCCCAGACGACGCTGAGAACGTTCATGAAGAGGGGGACGAAGATCGTTATGGCGATCACCCCCACCAGGGCGCCGGTGGCTATGAGCACAACGGCCTCGTGGCCCTTCCTCTCTTTGAGATACCTCTGCGAGGGCATGAGGACGAACATGGTTGAGTCGTCCGGGGCGCTGAAGTAGATGGATGGGATGGTGAACACGAAGGCGTAGCTGACGAGCATGCCTATGAGCATGAGGGTCATGAGCATGGGGTCCATGAAGAGGCCCATGGTGAAGTAGAAGAGCAGGAAGAAGCCTATTACGTTGTAAACGTGCAGCCCGGGGAGCATGGACATGAGGGAGCCTATGAGGGTACCCAGGAGCACGAAGGCGATGCAGAGGAGAAGGTACTCTATCGTCAACCTACCACCTCCACAGAGTCGTGGGTGTAAGCTCGTACCTTTACCTCCTTATCCCCGCGGTAAAGGGTCACTATACCGCGGACGAGGACCTCCGAACCGTAATTTATGTTCCCTGCAATGCTCTTTTTGTTCTCCACATACACCGAATAGCTTGAGGACCCGTTCCAGAGAGTGAGGAGATATCCGGAGCTCAGTTCCCGGTAATCCGCAACAATTCCGCGGATCTCCACGAAGCTGTACAGGTCCATGGTGCCATTCTCCACATAATTCTTCTTTTCAACCACGCCGTATGAAGGGTGCATTATTACCTCCCACCTGGGCTCTGTGATGAAATCGTTCTTCCTCGTCACGGATATTTCCCAAGCCCCTCCGTAATAGGTGAACTTCCCCTGGATCTCCACATGGTCTCCGGGGTCGTAGTAATCCACACCCCTTGAGGAATAAACCGTGATGTTCGTGCCGTTGGCGTTGACCACCAGGGTGCGGGAATTCGCATCCTTTGAAACCACGGTGGCCCACCTCACCAGGATATTCGTGTTGTTGAATTCCCCAGGGTTGGACATCACCTCGCTCATGTTGACCTCAACGTAATCCGATGAGGGCTTTATGGGCTCGTAGAACTGCAAGGTGCCGTCAACGCGCACCACGCCGGAACCCAACTCAGCGAGGTTCAGGAGAGATAGGGAAGTGTACGCCCTCGGAATGAGAACATCCAGGGAATCGTCCATCGTGGCTATGTATCCGAAAGAGTACTCCCTCACCCCGGTGATATTGGCGACGACACTCACTGCATCACCGTTTTTGAAGTCCCAGGGCGATGCGCTTGCAATCTCAGAGAGGGGCACTTCGCTGAACTTCACCCTGGACACCCTCAGGAACTCCACGTTGTTCACAATCAACCCCTTGCTGGTCCCGTAGGTGAAGGTGCCCTGCACGTCCACCTCGTCCCCAATTCCGGGGACCTTGTTCTCCTCCACAACCCTATCCACGAGATCGCGGTAAATTTTGACGAGGAGTGTATCCGTGCCGTCGCTTATCCTGAAACTGAGCTGCTCAACCCCATAGGAGGTATCGTAGGTGCGTGGGTAATCAACCACAGTGCCGCGAACGTGGACGAAGTTGTAATTATCGTTCAAACCCAGGTCCGCGATCTTACTTATCTCCACCTCGCTGGCGACGAACGCCAGGGTCGCGTAGGATGCTGCTACAACCAATAGGGCGAGGGCAACGATGTAGATCGTCTTTATCCTAATCCTCTTGTGAACCCTGGCGGTGCAATAGGGGCATATCTCGGAATCGTCGGGAATCTCCATTCCGCAGCTGGGGCACTTCATGTTATCACCCTGAAATCGTCCATGGTCGCGGGCACGATCTCCCACTCCCCGGTCATCTCGCTGCCGTACCACTGCACGGAGCCGGTAAGGCGGATTTTCTCGCCTTCGAAGTCCTTGGCGTCGAAGCCGTACAGTTTAGAGAAGTAAGAGGGTACGTAGATATCAATGTACCCCGTGCCGTCGGTGAAGTTGAGCACGTAAGCGCCGGAGAAGGTACTGCGGTAGTCAACGATGTTCCCCACCAGGCACACGCGGAGGTAGTTGCCGTATGGGTACTCTATGCCCCGAATCGCCGAGATGTTCATGGCGACCGCCTTTGCCCTCTTTATTGTTATCTGGGCAGGGTCGTTGATTATCATGTAGCGATTCGTCCCACGGATGTATATTTCGCCCTTTATGTCCACGAAGTCCCCGAATCCGGGAACTTTGTTCTGGGAGGCCATTCTCCCGATTGTGGGGTTGTAAACGTGGATGCTCATCACCCCGGTGCCGTCGTCCACGTTGATGTACAGCGTTGCGGAGCCGTCGCTCTTAACCACAAGAGATGGCGCGCTTGATACTACTCCAGATATACGAACCAGGGCGTAATTGTAGGTGGGACCTATATCTCCGATGTGCACGTACTGCACCGGCGTGCTCTGCGCAAATACGAGAAGAAATAACACGCCAAGCACCGCGAAGGTCAGAGAGCCGTACTTCGCGTAGTAATACGAGGTGTGCTTTGGAATCTTGGTGCCGCAATAGGGACACACCTCTAATGAGCCAACGTATCTTCCGCAGTTGGGACAGTATTTTTCCTCTTCCATGCCGTTATCACCTCAACACAAAGCGGCGAATCAACATCATTCAAAACCTGGGATTTGTTCTCGGAATGAACCCTGCCCGCCTTGAGCTTCACGATATCGCTCTGGTACCTGGGGAAAATCTCGTAGCCTGAAGTGTATGGAGAGGAGGAATCGTACTGGCCCACGATTCCCACCACGGTGATGTTGTCCCCCACGGAGATGTTAGTGGTGTTTATTCCCCAGGAGTTGCGTATGAATACCACGATACCGCCGGAACCGTCGTCCAAGGTTATCTTCACGAAAGTGGAGCCCTCGTACTTATCGGTGACGGTGCCGTTCACCTGAACGAGGGTGCCTTCTATCCTCTCAGCCATGGTCCAGTTCCCGAAGAGCCCCGTGGCCACTTTCCTTGGGCTCACGGGGGATGTGTGATTTATCACAGTGATATACTCCAGCGAACTCACCTTGAGTTCCGCCTCACCGTTGTACTGGTCTATCGTGCCGCGGACCTGTACCACGTCGCCCTCGCTGAGATTGAGCCTTGAGTAATTAAGGTACCCGAAGACCTGCACCCCGCCATCGTAACCCTGGATGTAGAACTTGAGTATGTCCGTGCCAGATGTAGTCGTGTAGGAGTACACGGATGGACTCACGAGGACTGTGCCGTTCACTATCACCTGCTCACCGTCGTGCACGAGAGTGCCGTTGGTATCGACCTCATGGATGTACGAGAAGTTCACGTACCTGGCCGACGAGTGGAGAATCACAACCTTATCCGGGGTCCCGGAGCGGATCTTGATTTCATAACTCCCGTTGTGGTATGTCACGTTGCCGTATATCTCCACGATGTCCCCCTTGCCCACCGTCGGAACGCTTGAGCCAGATTCCGCGTAAACGGATATGTCCTCCGAGTTATTCGTGGAGTTGCTCACCCAGAAGAGCCAGGAGGCGTAGACGCTCACCACCGTGGCGTTCGGAACATGCACGTTTGTGTTGTTGTACTTGGACGCATTGCTGAGAAGTTCCTCTATGGGCACGTCCACGTAACTCACCGTGTTGAGAACTTTCACCGTGTCGTTGGTGGCGTTTCTCACCTTGAATTCCCACTCCCCGTTGTACTGGGTGACCTGCGCCCATATCTCCACGGTGGCTCCCTGATACACCTCATCTATGTGCGCGCCCTTCTCCACGTAAACGGATATGTCCTCCGAGTTATTCGTGGAGTTGCTCACCCAGAACAGCCAGGATGAGTTGTAAACAGATACCACGACGGCCCACGGCACATGCACCAGGGTGTTGTTGTACCTCTCGGGGGAGCTCAGCACATCGGTTATATTCACATCCTGGTAGCTCTGAGGCCTCGTGACCACGTGGTCGTATGAATCGGGCCTTATCTTTATCTCCCACTCCCCGTTGTATGATGTGAATTCCCCGTAGACGTCGGCGTAGTACCCAGAGATCACGTTGCTTATGTTGGAGCCGTTGAAGCCCACCACAGTGATCTCGGAGCCGTTGTGGAACAGCCCGAATAGCCAGAGCCCCGATGAGGAGTTGTGGTACGTCCAAGATATGACTCCCCAGGAATGCACATTGCTCCCGTTGTACGCCTGGGGATTCGCCATGAGGGTTTCCACGGGCACATCCAGATACGAGGGGATGCTCTTCACCACCACCTTATCGGTGGTTGCGTTCCTCACCTTTATCTCCCAGGTGCCGTGATAAAGGGTGACTGTGCCCCATATCTCCACTAGGGCGCCGTTGAACACCATCCCGTCCACGACACCGCCCTTCTCCACGTAAACGTGTATTGTTTTATTACCGTACCCGACCTCGAAGCTCCAGGAGGCGTAGGAATCCACCACGACCCCTTCGGTGTGCACCGCGGTGTTGTTGTACCCCTCCGTGTTATTGAGGAGAGAATCCAGGGGCACATCGCTGTAATTGGAGGATATGTACCTGGAGAAATCATCGGTGTTGTTCCTCACGTATATCTCGTGGTACCCGTATCCGTAGTGGGACGAGTAGTAATAGGTGAGGAATCCCCGCACCTCGAACAGGTCGCCTATCGCCGGGGAGCCAGTCTGGTTGGCACCATAGGAAACATATACGGTGAGATTGGCCATTTCGTACTTGTAGGATGCGTAAACGTCCGTTACCTCCGACGTGATGTGCACCAGGGAATTGTTGTAAGATGCCCAGTTATCAGGGGATACGTCCACGTAATCAACGGCACCCCCGTGGCCCACTATGGCCACATAGTCCCTTGAGTTGTTCTCCACCTTCACCTCCAGCTCATCCCTGTAGACGGTGAAGCGCCCGTACACCTCGACGATGTCCCCGTACTCGATCCTCTCAGGCCTCTGAGCGCCGGGCTCCACGTAAACCCGTATCCCGCGATAGCCGGAATAGTTGACGAGGTAGAAGCTGTAGTTGCTCCCATAGGCGAACACGCCGCGAACCTTGATCTCGCGGCCTATGTAATCCTTAGTGTTATGGATCAGGTCATCCACGCTCGCCTCCAGAGCGTGCTCCTCGTGGTTCTTTATCCATATTCTCGCCTGCGAGGTTGCATTCGCCCCGGAATTGTCGTAAACGGTAAGGGTGACTGTGAAGTTACCAACCTCGTGGTATGTGTGGTTCACGTACTTCCCAGCGGAACTGGTGCCGTCGCCGAAGTCCCAGACGTAAAGGGAGATGAAGCCATCGGGGTCCTGAGAGCCTGCAGCGGAGAACTGCACGGGCAGATTCACGTAGCCTTCGGGGGGTGAAGAAATCTTCGCCACGGGCACAGCGTTCTTCTCCTCGTGCATGGAAGAGGCGTATATTATCACGGGAACTCCGACGGCAAGAAGCAGCACACCAACGAGGATAATTGCCTTGACTTTAGTGTCCACCATTGCAACGGAGCATGGCATCAATTATATTAAAACATACCCCGAATCAATTCCTTCCACCCTCGCGAATCTTTTTCAGGTACTCCTCGTACTCCTCCTCGTCTATCTCCATGATCAATGAGCCTTCGTACCCGCAGTCCTCGCAGCGGTACTTTTCGCCGGTTATCATCCCGGCAACGTAGTATATGCGGGTGCTCCCGCAAACCGGGCATATTTTTATCTTCGCCACGGACAAACATGCGCGCCATAATAGAAATAACTTCCCCCATCACGGGCGGATCCAGGATATGGAGAGGTACCTGAGCTCCCCTCGCACTTGCTTCGCGAGGAGAAGCTCCTTGCGCACGCCGTGCGCCACGCGCACCGCCCTGCTCACACGCTGCATCTCTTCGCGGCGAGGCACCACATGCACAAGATAGCGGGAGTGCTCCTCGATGCTCCTCTCATACACGCGAAAATGGGTGCCGTACTTGAACCCGGATTTCACGATGAGGCCGCGATCCCTGAGGTCCCTGTACACTTCGTATATCTCCTCATCCACATCGATATCAATTCCCGGCGCGAGGTACCTGGCCTCGTAAACGGATAGGTGCGCGAATTTGCCCTCGTTCTTCCCGAAGGTGCCGAAGTCCACGGAGTCATCCAAGATGAAAACCCTGTTGCCCGCCTGGATCATATTATTGGCGGCAGGTCTTTCAAAACGTTCACCCCGGGGGTCTGCGTCGCTGAGCATGTAGTAGGTGACATCGCCATCACCGTCAACCACCGCGATGGCTGCGGGCTTCTCTACCGCGGAGAAGAAATCGAAGTCGAAGGGGGAGAGGTCACTCATGGGGTAGAAGTCCATGGAGTAGCTCTTCCTGGCGTGGAAATGGCCATCCTTCACGGATATGACGTATCCCCTGGACCTCAGGTCCCTATACACGAAGAAGCGCACATCGAAATCCCTCGTTCTGGATGCCTCACGGAAAACATCCTCAAAGGGCATATCTATCATTTCCCTCTCCGCGAGGTACAGCGCCTCTTCGTAGGAGAGGAGGATGCACTTACCCGTTCTCCTGCCGAACCCCCTGGAGTTCAGCCTGTCCGCCTGTCTGCCGCAAACCCTTATCCCTTGCACCCTTCGCAATCCGCATCAATCACTTAAACGTTTCCCCGCGTAAAGTTAAATACACAGAACCGCATGGGCGCAAACATGCTCCTGCTTCTGATCGCAGTGATCACCGTCGCCTTCCTTCCCTCGTTGATTTACGTGGTGATGGTGCGCAACACCGAGAAGTACCGCCGCGAGCCCTGGAGAGCGGTGATGAAAGCGTTCATGTGGGGGGCGACCTTCGCAATCCTAATAGCGGCAATCATCGAGGTCCTGCTGGTGTACCTGTACGCGAACACCTTCGAGTTCTTCAGGGGGTACGAGTTCATCGCCGAGCACAAGGAGAGCATAAACGCGATAATAATCGCAGGCATAATCGCGCCGGTGGTGGAGGAGGCGGCGAAGGCATACGGCGTGATATCCGCGAGGAGGTACATAGACGAGGTGGAGGACGGATTCATTTACGGCGCGTCCTCCGGATTCGGCTTCGCAGCCACCGAGAACCTGCTATACGAGGTGTCCGCGCTCATAGCCGGGGGCATAGTGGCGTGGATCGTGGTTTCTTTCATAAGGTCCATCGCCTCCGCGTTGCTCCATGGGAGCGCCACGGCGATGACCGGCTTCGGCTACTCGTCCCGCAGGGTATCCGGAAGGGGGAGCATGATGCACGGTTACGGCGTCGCCGTAGCAATGCACTCTTCCTTCAACATAATCGCGTCGATACCCATATTCCTAGCAGGAATTGACAACCCATCTGTGTACCTCGTGCCGCTTCTCATTGCAATCCTCTACGGAACCTTCGCCTTCAAATACATCCGCGACCGCATCAGGTACTTCGATAAACGCTCTCGGCCGTGATCACGCAGGAGAGGAAATCGTCCAGGGTGTGGAGCAGCGATCCAGGTGTGCCGAGAGATTCGCATACGAGCCTGCGGCCATCCCTCCTGCACGAGATGAACTCGTAGTTGTCCACCTCCACACTCCTCAGTATGCTCTCGGCCATCTCCTCCGATTCAAATTCCAGTATAATTTCTGCGCTCAACCCAGGTATATCTCGCGGCCCATCTTTCTCGAGTACGCCCATTCCTCATCACCCTCCATCTCGAACTCCTTTAGGGAGAGGTCGAGCATGTCCGCGTAGAAGAGTATGTACGCCTCCCTCGTCCTTATTCTCTGGGGCACGTTGTCCACGATTGGCGAGTGGTGCGAAATTATTGCATGGAGAAGTCTATCGCGAAGATCCGCGGGGAAATCCACGATCTCGCGGATCCTCTCCTCCACCATGTTGTAGGATAGAACCGTGTGTCCCAGAAGCTTACCGCGGTTGTTCGGCCTTATGCCGGTGTCCACCTCGTAGCTCTCTATCCTCCCAACGTCGTGCAGCAGCGCGGCCGTTATCATGAAATCCTCATCGAGGCCGTAAATCCTTGCGAGGGATTCGCATGCCCGCGTTACGTTGAGGGTATGAGCCGCAAGGCCACCTATGGACGCGTAGGGCCCGAAGGTGGCCGCCGGAGCACTTCTGAACTCTTCCACGAAACTATCCGATGAGAAGAATATGTCGAGTAAGCGTGAAAGGTACTCGTTCTCCACCATCTCCACGTAGCGGAAGATCTCGTGCATGGCATCTTCTATGCCGTCGTAGTGCTGGAGGAACCTGCTGGTATCGTAATCGTAAACCTTCACAAGCTCGCCGCGGTCCCCGTCCACCTCTATGGTGCCCCCACCACGGGAGGTGTACTCGCCGCTCACCCGTATCACGTCCCCCTCCCTTATCTCGTTGTAAAGCCTCTCGGTGAAGTCCTCGTCCGTGCCCCAGTACTTGACGAGGACCCTGCCCGTCCTGTCACCGGCCTCCAGAACGAAGTACTTTCCAAACTTGCTCCTGTACTGCCTGAGACCGTATTTCTTTACAACGGCAAGGGTTATGGTTACCCTCTCCCCATCCTCCAGATCCCTGACGAATTTCTCCCCTTCCATGCGTGAAGATATGCCCCCATGGGATAAGTCATTTTTGCCTGAGCTCTATGCGCATGTCCACGATCTCCCCCCGGATTCCGTCCCACCGCGTCACGATGTCCCTCACCTCTATCCTCTTCGAGAAGAAGGGGGCGTCGAGCACGAAGGTCTCATACTCTCCACCCTCTCCGGAGATGTTAATTCGGTACTTCTCCTCCAGTTTTTTCAGGGATGCGAGTACTTCCTCGTCGATTACCCTCCCCAGGTATGTCTCATCCAGGCCGTAGGCGTACACGCCGAGGATCATTATCTTCATCCCCGCCTGGAGCATATCCCTCAGGATCATCTCCTGGTCCTTCCCCCACAGGGGGGCGTAGGAAATCAGGCCGAGATCTGTGCACACCTCCTCTATCTTCGTCTTCTGATAATTGGAGGCGATTGCCCCGCTCACCACGGCGTCCACGTCGTAATTCTCAAGCACGCCCCTGAGCTCTTCCATGGAATCGCCGATGTGGTACACGTCCCGCGGGATCCCCATCGCCTCAGCCTGGTACCGGGTGCGGTCAATCATGGGGATGTGGTACATGTAGGATTCGCGGTTCTTCGGATAAATGACCACGAGCCTCTCAATCTCGTGGCCCTGCTGCATGGCGAGGTAAACCGAATAGGTGGAGTCCTTCCCTCCAGAGTAGAGCGCTATTGAACGCATCCGACGTGCATGGGAGGAAGGTAATAAAATTTTTATAGGGATGCTCTTTTAGGTGCTTTACAAAGGTGATGCTTCATGCCGAATGGACTTTACACCGCAAGGAAGTTGCGTAACGATCGCCAGAAGCTCAGGTGGAGCGACCGCTATTACAAGAGAAGGGTACTTCGCCTGAAGGAGAAGAGCGACCCACTGGAGGGCTCACCGCAGGCCAGGGGTATAGTGATAGAGAAGGTGGGAATAGAGGCGAAGCAGCCCAACTCCGCCATAAGGAAGTGCGTCAAGGTGCAGCTGATCAAGAATGGCCGCGTCGTGACCGCCTTCGCCCCGGGGAACGGAGCAATAAATTTCATCGACGAGCACGACGAGGTTGTGATAGAGGGAATAGGTGGCAGGCTGGGGAGGTCCAAGGGAGATATTCCGGGAGTGAGGTACAAGGTCATCAAGGTCAACGGTATTTCGCTCCAGGAACTCGTGCGCGGACGCAAGGAGAAGCCGGTGAGGTGATACCATGGCTGAATTTCGCATATTTGGTAAGTATCCCGTGGACGATGTGGTGGTGAACGATCCTGGACTGGTGAAGTACATCAACCTGGACGCTCGCCTGGTGCTCCACACCCACGGCAGGCACGTGAAGAAGCACCTGGGCAAGACGCAGGTGAACATAGTGGAGAGGCTCATAAACAACATGATGAGGACGGAGAAGTACACTGGCAAAAAGATGAGCGCCTACCGCGTGGTGAAGGAGGCCTTCGAGATCATAGAGAAGAGGACCAAGCAGAACCCCGTGCAGGTTCTCGTGAATGCGATAGTGAATGCCGCTCCCCGAGAGGAGGTTACCAGGCTGAAGATGGCCGGAATCGCAGTTCCTAAAGCCGTGGACGTCGCGCCTTCCAGGCGCGTGGACATTGCGCTCAGGAATATCGCGCTGGGAGCTGTGAATGCCAGCTTCCGCAACACCAAATCCGCGGCGGAGTGCCTGGCGGACGAGATAATCAAGGCATCTAGGAACGATGTATCCAGCTACGCAGTCTCCAAGAAGGAGGAGATAGAGCGCGTGGCTGCCTCAGCGAGGTAAGGTGATTTAGATGGGAAGGAAGGAGGATAACATTCGCAAAGCGATGGAGATAATGCGTGACGTTGAGAGGATAAGGAATATAGGGACGGTAGCCCACATAGACCACGGGAAGACCACGCTCAGCGATAATCTTATTGCGGGCGCGGGGATGATGAGTGAGGAGCTCGCGGGAAAGCAGCTCGTGCTGGATTTCGATGAGCAGGAGCAGGCCCGAGGCATCACGATAAACACCGCGGCCGCGAGCATGGTCCACGAGTACGAGGGGAGAGAGTACCTCATCAATCTCCTAGATACCCCCGGTCACGTGGACTTCGGTGGCGATGTTACCCGTGCCATGAGGGCGGTGGACGGAGTTATCCTCGTGGTATGTGCAGTCGAGGGAATAATGCCCCAGACAGAAACCGTGCTTCGTCAAGCTCTGCGCGAGAGGGTCAGGCCCGTTCTCTTCATAAACAAAGTGGACCGCCTGATCAACGAGCTCAAGCTTGACGGGCAGCAGATGATGGCCCGCTTCGAGAAGATAATAAGGGAAGTGAACAAGCTAATCCGCAGGTACGCCGAGCCAGAGTTCCGCGATAAGTGGATGGTCCGCGTGGAGGATGGAAGCGTCGCCTTCGGTTCTGCGTACCACAACTGGGCCATTAGCGTGCCCTTCATGAAGAAGACGGGGATAACCTTCAAGGACGTGTTCCAGCACCTGGAGCAGGGGAAGCAGAAGGAACTCGCCAAGAAGGCTCCCCTGCATCAGGTCGTTCTCGACATGGTGGTCAAGCACCTCCCGAATCCTAAGGAGGCGCAGAGGTACAGGATACCTAAGATATGGAAAGGGGATCTGGAAAGCCCCATCGGGAAGGCCATGCTCGCCTGCGATCCCAAGGGGCCTGTGGCCATGATGGTCACCAAAATCGTTATGGATCCCCATGCCGGCGAGGTCGCGGTCGGGAGGCTCTTCAGCGGAACTCTCCGCAAGGGCCAGGAGCTGTACATCATAGGCATGGGGAACAGGAAGTACCGCATACAGCAGCTCTCCATGATGGTGGGTCCCGACAGGATCCAGGTGGACGAGCTGGATGCGGGGAACATACCTGCGATAATAGGATTGAAGGACGCCATCGCAGGTTCCACCGTGGCCTCCGTGCCCGATATAGAGCCCTTCGAGCCCATGAAGCACTACAGCGAGCCCGTGGTCACCGTGGCCATTGAGGCAAAGCACACCAAGGACCTACCCCGCCTCATTGAGGTGCTCCGCCTGATCTCCAAGGCGGATCCGAGCCTGAAGGTCGAGATAAATCAGGAGACTGGCGAGCACCTGCTCAGCGGAATGGGCGAACTGCACCTGGAGGTCACCATATACAGGATAGTGAACGACTACAAGGTCGAAGTGATCACCTCGCCGCCCATAGTGGTGTACCGCGAGACGGTGGACCATAAAGGAGGGCCCTTTGAGGGCAAGAGCCCCAACAAGCACAACAAGTTCTACATCGAGGTGGAGCCCCTTGAGGAGGGCGTTGTGCAGGCGATAGTGGACGGCGAGATACCCGAGATGGACCGCATAAAGGACAGGAAGACCATAACGAAGAAGCTCGAGGAGGCCGGGCTCCCGAGGGAAGAGGCGAAAAAGATCGAGGCAATAAGGGGCCCGAACATCCTGCTGGACATGACCTGGGGCGTGCAGTACCTCAACGAGACCATGGAACTGGTGAAGCAGGCCTTCTTCGAGGCGGTGGAGAAGGGCCCGCTGGCCAACGAAAAGCTCTACGGCGTGAAGGTCAAGCTGGTGGACGCTAAGCTGCACGAAGACTCCATACACCGTGGACCCGCTCAAGTCATTCCTGCGGTGCGCAACGCGATATACGGTGCGATGTGCCAGGGCAACCGCGTTCTCCTCGAACCCATCCAGAAGGTCTACGTGAACGTTCCCACTGAGCTCGTGGGCGCGGTTACACGAGAAATCCAGCAGAGGCGCGGAGTAATAGTGGACATGGAGCAGGAGGAGTACCAGACAATAATCCATGCGAAGGCCCCCGTGGCCGAGATGTTCGGTTTCGCCTCCGCCATTCGCAGCGCAACCGGCGGCAGGGTGCTCTGGAGCACCGAGAACGCTGGATATGAGAGGGTACCAAGGGAACTGCAGCCGCAGATAGTCCGGCAGATCCGCGAGAGGAAGGGTCTCAAGCCCGAGCCCTACGACGAGGCGTATTACGCGGGTCTCTGATTTTTCCCACCCTTTTCTGATTCTGTCCCCTTCTTTTATGAATTCCCAGCCGGTAGATGTTTCTATGGCGTCCTGCACCACAGGCCGTGAGCAAAAGCATTTATATACCATGAGCATATGGGGTTGAGAAAACGGAAAAGGAGGTAACCAAAATGGCAGAAAAGGAGCATCTGAATATCGTGTTCATCGGACACGTGGATCACGGAAAGAGCACCACAGTGGGCCGACTGCTCTACGAGCACGGAGAGATAGACCAGAGGATAATCGAGCAGTACAGGAAGGAGGCCGAGGAGAAGGGCAAGGCCACCTTCGAGTTCGCGTGGGTCATGGACCGCCTGAAGGAAGAGAGGGAGAGAGGAGTGACCATAGATGTGGCGCACAGGAAGTTCGTCACCGACAAGTACTACTTCACAATCATAGACGCCCCTGGACACAGGGACTTCGTCAAAAACATGATCACCGGTACCTCGCAGGCGGACGCCGCGATCCTGATCGTGGCTGCTCCCGAGGGCGTCATGGAGCAGACCAAGGAGCACCTCTTCCTGGCTAAGACCCTGGGTGTTCCGCAGCTAATAGTGGCGATCAACAAGATGGACGCCACCAAGCCCCCGTACAGCGAGGAGAGGTTCAAGGAGGTCAAGGCAGAAGTGGAGAAGCTCCTGAAGATGCTCGGCTGGAAGGACGTGCCCATCATACCCATCAGCGGTTACAAGGGCGACAACGTAATGAAGCCCAGCGAGAACATGCCCTGGTGGAAGGGCACCGAGTTCAAGGGCAAGAAGGTCATGACCCTGCTGGAAGCCCTCAATTCGCTGGAGGTGCCTCCGAAGCCCATAGACAAGCCTCTGCGCGTGCCCGTGCAGGACGTTTACAGCATCACAGGTATCGGTACGGTTCCGGTTGGCCGCGTTGAGACCGGCGTGTTGCGCGTGGGCGACAAGGTCGTGTTCATGCCCGCCAACGTGAGCGGCGAGGTGAAGAGCATTGAGATGCACCACCAGCCCATGAAGGAGGCGAAGCCCGGCGACAACATAGGATTCAACGTGAGAGGCGTTGGCAAGAAGGACATAAGGCGCGGAGACGTCGCGGGCCACACCGACAACCCGCCGACCGTCGCGAAGACCTTCACCGCGCAGATCGTCGTGCTGAACCACCCCAGCGTCATAGCGCCCGGATACACCCCGGTGTTCCACGCGCACACCGCGCAGGTGGCGTGCACATTCGAGGAGATAATAAAGACCCTCGACCCGAGGACTGGCTCGACCAAGCAGGAGCACCCCGACTTCATAAAGACTGGCGATATAGCCATAGTGAAGATAAGGCCCACCAGGCCCATGGTGATAGAGCCCGTGAAGGAGATACCCCAGCTGGGCCGCTTCGCCGTGCGCGACATGGGCCAGACCGTGGCCGCGGGTCAGTGCATAGAGGTCGAGAAGAAGCAGATGTAAACCCCTCTCCCCTTTTATTTAGGTGATTTTTATGGCTGTGTACAGGGCCCGTATAAAGCTCAGCGGCACCGACCACCGCAAGGTTGACGAGGTGTGCAACCAGATAAAGAAGATAGCGGAGCGCACCGGCGTGGAGATGCATGGCCCGATACCGCTCCCGACCAAGAGGCTAGTGGTTCCCGTGCGCAAGGCACCCGATGGCGAAGGATCGGAGACCTGGGAGCGCTGGGAGATGAGGATCCACAAGAGACTCATAGACATCGACGCCGACGAGCGCGCCTTGAGGCAGCTCATGCGCATACAGATCCCCGACGGGATACACATCGAGATCGAGCTCAAGTCCTGATTTTCTCGGGAAAATCTTTTATATCCTTCCGCAGTTCTGCACGTATGGACCGGGAACTTCGCGATAAGATTCTGCAGTTTCAGAGGAACGAGATCACGGAGCATCACGTCTATCTCGAACTCGCAAAGAGGTCAAAGAACAACCGCGAAGTCCTGGAGAAGATAGCCGAGGACGAGTTGAGGCATTACAAATTCTGGAGAGCGATGACCGGCGAAGACGTGGAACCGGACCGCCGGAAGATAAGGAAGTACCTCTTCATATCCCGCATATTCGGGGTGACCTTCGCCATAAAGATGATGGAGATGGGGGAGGGCGAGGCCCAGGATGAGTACGGGAAGGTTCGGGGCAAGGTTAAGGGAGTGGACGCCATAATAGCGGACGAGGTGGAGCACGAGAGGGCGTTGATCAAGATGATAAAGGAGGAGAAAATAGACTACGTTGGCTCAATGGTCCTCGGGCTAAACGATGCCCTCGTTGAACTCACGGGCGCCCTCGCAGGTCTGACCTTCGCGCTGCAGAACACCCGTCTCACTGGTATCGTGGGCCTCATAACCGGCCTGGCCGCGGCGATGTCCATGGCATCGTCGGAGTACCTCTCGCGCAAGTCGGAGAAGTTCGAGCGCCCGGGTAAGGCCGCCGCATACACCGGCCTTGCGTACTTCCTCACGGTAATGCTGCTGATTGCACCGTACTTCATCCTCACGCACTACTACTTTGCCCTGATAGGCACGCTGATAGCGGGGCTATTTGCGATCTTCATATTCACCTTCTTCGTGTCCGTGGTGCAGGAACTATCGTTCAAAAGGCTCTTCGCGGAGATGGCGGCGATGAGCTTCGGCATAGCGGCGATATCCTTCGTGATAGGTATGGTGATAAGAATATTCTTCGGCGTGGACGTGTGATCACTTCTTCACGCCGAAGTAGTGCTTCATTCCGTTTTCCACCTTCACCTTTCCACCCTTGGTGAGGGTGAGAACCTCCATCACCTTAACGTACACCTTGTCCTCCGGAGCGATCCAGACAAACCCCTCGTAGTACGTGAAGACCTTTCCGTCCTTGAAGTAAAAGTACACATCCAGGAGGGGCTTCGTCTTCCCGTCGATGGGGTATATGTTCCCGTGGTAAAGGGGGGAGTGGTGAGAAAGCATGACCTCCACATCGGCCTTGGGGAACATCTTCCTCAACTTTTCCTTCTCCTCCTTGGTGAGATTAACCTTGGCCATCCTCGCCACCAGCGGGCGCGGCGGGATTCGAACCCGCGACCTGCAGCTTAGGAGGCTGCCGCCATATCCTGGCTAGGCCACGCGCCCATTACCCGTATTGAGAACCCCCATATAAAGAATTCGTCCGATGGGCGATTATGTGGTATAAAACAGGGTTTTGCCACTCACCATTCTATGCTATCGCAGTGAGGTAATTTTTCGGGAAAACCTTAAATACCCGGAGGCATAACAGTAATATATACATAACGGTGTTAGGTATGGAGAGGGTGCGGGAGAAGATCGCGAGGGAGATGCGCTCCGGGATATACACCCTGCTGATACTGAAAGCAATCAATGACCTCGGCGAGAGTTACGGCTACGGGATACAGAGGTACATAGAGGAGAAGACGGGAGGGAAGATAAAATTGAAGGACGCCACGGTGTACCCGGTATTGAGGTACCTCACCAAGAAAAAGATTCTTTACGCGTACTGGACAGAGCCCGGAAAGGGGGTGCCCAGGAAGTACTACTCGCTTACAGAGGAGGGGAAGAAGCTCCTCGAGGATCTCATCGCGGACTACCGCGCCCTGGTGAAATGCGCCGACGCCGTGCTGGGAGGTGATGATGTTGATTGATCTCTTCGTCCTATTTCTTGACCTCCTCTACCTGGCGATTGCCCTCGCGCAGTACTTAGTAGCTCCGAGAATCGGGCCGAATCCCTACCTCGGGTTCCGCATAGGGCACACGCTTGCAAGCGAGGAATCGTGGAGTAAGACGAACCGGTTCATGGGGAGAATCATGGTCATTCATTCTCTCCTCCTGCTACCGCTCTGCCTCGTGCCTGATTCCCTCGGCTATTTCCTCGTGCTGTGGATTGTGCCCATGCTCCTCTTCATACCCTTCGGGATTCGCTACGCCTCCGCCGTGCTGGAGGAGGCAGGCGCGAGGGATGCGCGGGCTTCATCGGAGAGAATCGCTCCTATCAAGGCGGGCCTCCCATGGGAGATATCACCGGCGGTCATTTACGGACTGCTCTTCCTTTACATGCTTCTGACTTATCCCTCGCTTCCAGACGTGTTCGCCACCCACTTTGACGCCTCGGGCAACCCCAACGGGTGGAGTACGAAAGGAGATTTTCTCCTCCTGTATTCGCTCCTCTCCGCCGGAATGATGGCCATCGCATACCGGTTCATATACCTGGGCAGGAAGCATCCACTTTTCGTGCACCCGGGCAAGATGCAATTCCCCCGCGATGCCTATCTGAAAACGATAATCCTCGCCATGGACTGCGCGGGCATTCTCCTGATGTTCACGTACTACGCAATCTTCATCCATGCCAC
>WAOY01000174.1 GCA_015520985.1 DHVE2 group archaeon | reverse complement strand
CCATGTATCAGGGGCCACCGTGATCCTCCTCTGATTTCCCCATGTACTTCCTGCTGGGCAGAGCCCTCATGTAGTACACCTCCCCCTCGTACTCCACGCGTATTATTTTTCCCTCTTTTAACATCTCTTCCAGCTTCTCCTCGGATTCCCCGCATCTCGCCATGAGTTCAAGCACCGCGTCCTCGCGCATGGGGTGCACCGCTGTTATGCTGAGAAGATCCTCCTCGAAGTTGCCAGTCGCGCTGAATTCATTCCCCTCGTACCCGATCAGGAGCTCAACGCGCGTGTGCTTCGAGAATTCTTCGTATGCATAGTTCACAGTGTACTCGTCCGCGGGGCGCACCCACCTCTCCGCAGGGGGCCTGGTTGGTACCGCGATGTATGCGACATCCGGCTTCAATTCCCCAAGGAACTCGGCGATCTTCTTTATTTCCACCTCGTAGTCCAGGCCGTTTATGAGCATGGTTTCCGTCACGATCGTCCCGGGGAACTCGTCCCGCAGTTTTAGCATCCCATCCAGGATCTCCTCAATTTTAAGGCTCTTGTGCGGTCGGTCAACGAATCTCCACATCATCTCGCTTACCGCATCCAGTTTGAGGGAGATGAAATCGAAATTCATAAGGTCCTCCCGCACATCTTCCCTGTGCACCAGGGAGGAATTTGTCAGGATCGCGAGCTTCACACCGAATTCCTTCAGCATCTCCGCCTCTTTGCCGAGATTCACGTCCAGCGTGGGATCGCCGTCGGGGACGAAGGTGATGTAATCCACCCGACCTGCGTTTTCCAGTTTTTTCTCAACCTCCTCGTAAATCACTCGGGGATCGTAGAACTCCTGGCGCTCAACCTGCATCCTTAGCGTGTTCCCGATCTGGCAGTAAACGCAGGCATACGAGCATATTTTGTCGGGGATGTTGTTAATGCCAAGACTCCTCCCCAGGCGCCGGGATGGCACGGGGCCGAAGACGATGGACATAGGACATGGCATGGCGAAGGGGCACAAATAGATATTCTTCGGCAAAGGTTTAAATAGCTGGTTGCCTCGTGGGTTCGCGATGCTGGGATTGATTATGAACGCCGTGGTGGAATTCGTCAGGTACAAGGGAGGCATGATCAAAAGGGAGGAACTCGAGAGGGCATACGGTTCAAAGCTCGAGTTCAGGGACGCCGTGGACTACCCTGACGAGAAATTCCAGGCGCTTGCGAGGAATATGGGGGAGATAATTGGCTGCGTTGATTCCGAGGAGAGGTACCACCAGTGCGAGAGGGAATTCGCGAAGTTCCTTTTCAGATTGCTTTTGAAAAGGTACGGGGCGCTCATCAACAGGTATCCCGACTTCTTCTCTTTTCTGGCAGATCTTGAAGGGATACACGCAAAGTTCCCCACCAGGGGGTCAAAGAAGATACACGTCATAAACGCGGATGCAGGCAGGGGAGTTGTGGAGATCCGGTACGTGTCCCCGAATATGCTGGATCACTTCCTGGAGCAGATGATCCAGGAATTCTCCGGGCACTTCGGGTCCCGCGCTGTGGTTGAGTTCAGAAGCAGGATGAGCGATGGTGCCCCGGAGACGCACCTCACCGTGAGGGTCTTGGAGCGGGAAAGGTAAATATATCGCAGCGTGTTGATCTTCCCTATGGGTGAAAGTAAGTAATGTTGGATGATGAATAATCAGACTAACATTATGGATCGATTTATGATAGGGGATGCCCACATCTTCGCAATTATTTTTTACTTTAGGATTTTCAAGAAACCTTTAAATATCTTTTTTTTTACTTTACCTTATGTTAGGGATGATGATGACTGCACTGGTTGAGTTCATAAAGTATCGTGGTGGTAAATTAGAAATTGATAAGCTCGAAAAGGAATTTGGAGCATCAGTTAAATTCAAATGTGA
Source organism: DHVE2 group archaeon (assembly GCA_015520985.1). Taxonomy (GTDB): domain Archaea; phylum Thermoplasmatota; class Thermoplasmata; order Thermoplasmatales; family Aciduliprofundaceae; genus JAADDK01. The sequence goes on along the minus strand of WAOY01000174.1, from coordinate 1,231 downwards.
GAAGGACTACCCCGAGGAAGACTTTATAAGGCTGACTGTGGCCATACGCAAGATAACTGGGTGCAAAACTGAACGCGATATTTGCGATTGCCAGCGGCAATTCGCTAAATTTATGCATCGCATACTTTTGAAGAGATACCCTGGTATAATTTCCCGTTATTCATCCTATGAGGATTTGCTATTGAACATACACGATGCGCATCGCCATGTTCCATTTATTAAGAATCCAGACAAATTATGGTCTGAACGTGATAAAGACGGGATAATTGTCCATTATAAATCGCCCACAAAATTTGATTGCTTCTTTGAAGGAATGCTTCTAGAATTTGCAAGGCAATTTTCCACAAGAATCAAAATAGGTTATATGAAAAAAATGACTAATGGTGATGATGAAACTGTGGCCGTTGTAAAGATAGTTCAATAATGTAAAATATGTGTGGATGCATGCTGGATTATGCTTGGTGAGAGAAAACTAGAATGGTCCCTCGCCCACATGGATGTTCTGAGGGCGATAGGGGAGAGGTTCTCGCGGGAAAAGCCATTTCGCGGGCTGAAGGTGGGTATGGCGCTGCACGTGGAGGCGAAGACGGGGATTCTCGCATTGACCCTTAGGGAAGGCGGCGCGGAGGTTCGCTTAGCTTCCTGCAACCCCCTTAGCACGGACGATGATGTCGTCGCCGCACTGAAATCCCGCGGTCTGGAGGTGTTTGCAAGGAAGGGGGAGAGCAGAGAGGAGTACTACGAGAATCTGCACCGCGTTCTTGAGATGGAGCCGGACATAATCATAGATGACGGCGGAGATTTGACCACGATGCTCCACACGGATTACACGAGCATCCCGGTTATGGGTGGAAACGAGGAGACAACCACTGGAGTTCTACGTTTGAAGGTAATGGAGAGAAAGGGAATCCTTCGGTTCCCAATGTTCGACGTCAACGACGCGAGGATGAAGCATCTTTTCGACAATCGCTACGGCACCGGGCAGAGCACCCTCGACGGTATAATGAGCGCCACGAATTTAGCGATCGCGGGGAAAACAGTCGTTATCGCTGGCTACGGGTGGTGCGGCCGCGGAGTGGCGATGCGCATGCGCGGGATGGGCGCCGATGTCATAGTGACGGAAATCGATCCGGTGAAGGCCATAGAGGCGCGCATGGACGGATTCCGCGTTATGCGAATGATAGACGCCGCGAGGGAAGCGGATATCATCGTTACCACGACGGGCATGAAG
>WAOY01000173.1 GCA_015520985.1 DHVE2 group archaeon | reverse complement strand
TGGTTCCGCACCTCCTGCAGCGGTACCCCTTTCCTCGACCTATGCTCTCCATCCTCCTCCCGCAAACCGGACAGATGGGATTTGCCACCTTCACCCTCAGAGGCGGGGCCCTTATGATCCTGATCTTCTCTATGTTCACCGTGAGCGGCTCTGCTCGAATTCCTCCGTAGACCTCCACCTCGTCCCCAACGGCGAGCCTGGATACTATTTCGCGGAAGCCCTTGGTGGGCTCGTAGGCCGCGCATGGGATGGTGCCGGAGGGATCGCTTACCTCGAATATCACGTGGCCACCCGGAATTCTGCGGGGTTCCCTGCTCACCCTCCCGCGGATTATCACACTCTCGTATGGCTTCACCTCGCCTATCCTCTTTCTCACAAGGTGGTCGTCGCTGCCCTGGTTCGTCTCGTATACCAGGAAGGAGTCGTACGGGGAACTCTCCACAATCTCCCTGGCCCTCATGAGATCTGGGGGCGATGTGCCCCGTATCCCGAAGAGCACGGGGGTCCTCGAACTCGGCATTATGGCCACGTAGTCGTTCTCGTAGTCGTAGTTGTCGAAGGTCGTCTCTATTTCTCTGTCCATCCTCTTAACGCTCTCCGCCGAGACGTACCTGTCTCCACCGGAATCTTCCACGTAGGTGAGGAGCTCGTACGTCCTCCTCTTTGCCCTCCACGCGATCCCGGCGGAGGCACCTATTATTCCCCTGCCGTTCTTGTACTTCCTGTACTCCGCCCCGTGTTCCCTGAGGATCCCCTCCACCTCGGCTACGCTGAGCACACCTCTCACGGCCCTCCAGTAGAGCCCCTCGGGAAGCTTCCTGCCGGAGAGGACGACCCCAGGATTCGTGCCCTCGTCGTCCAGGACGAAGAGGTCTTCAATCCCGTGCAGTATTTCCCCAAGGGATACCTTCACATCTTCCTTCCTCTGGGATGTCCAGGCGAATATCTCCTCGCCCCTGTACTCCCCTATCTTTATCCTCTCACCGGCTCCGCGGCCGAACCGTATCACTACGCTCCCGTTCCCCCGCGTTTTCCACGGGATGTTCGGGTTCAGGCGAACAAGGCGCGGGTAACCTATTATATCGTATCCCAGCTCAATTATCCTCAGGATCGCCTTCAAGCCGGCGAAGGTGGTGCACATTCCCTCGCGGGAGTCCGTGTCGTCCATTCCCAGGTACACGTCCCTGCCATTACGGCGCGATATATCTTTTTATCGCCATCACCTGACCAGCGCGCCCAGCACCACCACGATGGCACCTATGGCCATGAGGATGTAGAAGTACGTCTGCATTTCGGATACGTGGTGAATATCCTTCTGGCTAGTTTCCCATGCGCTCATCTTGAAGTTTCCGAACTGGATCACGTCCTTCTTCACGATGTTCAGGAACACGAAATCTCCGATGTCGAACCCGTGCACCTCGCCCTTAGCGTAGACTGTCAGGTTGTGATCGAGTTCAATCACCGTTATGTTGAGCAGCTCGCTGTAGTCCATATCGGTTATCTTCCCGTAGACGGTTAGCTTCGCCCCCTCCTCGTAACTGTCGGAATCCACGTCCCTGGCGCTCTTGTAGAATGCCCAGGGGAAGGTCCCCATAAGTAAAAGGCCGATCACAACGAAGACCGCGCCTACGATGACCAGAACCCTGTTCATGCTCAGGTATCCGCATGTGGGTATTTAACTGTATCGTGCAATTGCGCTATTCCGTCGTCACCACGGGGCCGTCGTCGGTCATTACGACGGTGTGCTCCGTCTGAGCAACCATGTACCTCTTCCTCTCCTGCAGGACGGGGAAGTGGTACAGGATACCCTTCCTAACGCCCCTGCTCAGGAGATCCAGGTAATCCTCGCGGAAGGAGCACCAGCGGGAGGCGAAGGGGAGCGTTCTGAACCTCTCGTAGAGTTCCTGGTAGAACCCGCTCAGGTCCTGCGTCCTGATGAGCATGAATATGTTTCCCCCCTTCCCGTTCCTGACGTGGCCCCTGCCGTTGGTGGCGAAGGGCTCTATGGCGAAGGCCATGCCCGGCCTTATCGTGAACCGTGAACCGTCGTCGTAGTTGGGTATGCTCATGCCGTGGTGCAGGTCGTACCTGCCGAGGCCGTGCCCGGTGAGGTTGTAAACGGGGTTGAACCCGCGCATCTTTATCTCGTTCTCCACCGCCCTCCCAATCTCGCGGACCTCTATGCCCGGGCGTAGCGTCCTTATCGCCTCCTTCAGGGCAGACCTCGAGGCCTCTATCAGCTCTTCCCACTGGTTGGTGCCGACCTCCACGGTGACAGCGGTGTCGGATATGTACCCGTCCACATGGGCCCCGAGATCCAGCTTCACCACGTCACCGCGCCTGAATCTCAGCCCGTCATCCTTGGTGGGGGTGTAGTGCGCCGCCACATGGTTCACGGATATGTTCACGGGAAACGCGGGAAAGGCGCCGGAGTCAATTATGTACCTCTCCACCTTCTCGGCGACCTCGTAGTAACTCACACCCTCCTTTATAAGCTCCTCCCCGAGTTCCCTGGCCTCCTTCCCGATTTTCCCGGCCTCCAGGTACTTCTTGATCTCCATACTCATTCCTCCAGTACTCGCAGGATGGATGAAAAGGGTATTGCTCCTTCCCTTATTAACCTGATTCCCCCCACGAAGCTCACCACCGTGGAAGCCACGCCGGGGAGCTCTCCGCAGTCTATGCGGTAC
>WAOY01000172.1 GCA_015520985.1 DHVE2 group archaeon | reverse complement strand
TGATGGTGCAGCAGGTAGCGGATTCCCCCATCACTATTCGTGAGGGGGTAAGGAGCTTGGCGAAGATGTCGCTCCTGGGATACGTGAGGATTCCCTTTGATGAAGGAGATGCCCGAGGGGGGATGAAGATAACCATCACCCCGCGGGGATTGGACGCCCTGGAACTTCCCCCGATTACATTCGCTTCCCTTGTGCCCTGGGACATCTCCCTGATGCTCATCCGGGCTAATATCCTTTACCGCGAGGGGAACCACGAGAAGGCGATACTCGAGGTGTACAACCTCCTGGAGAGGGCGTTCAAGGTGCACCTGATCCCCACAATAGATGATTACAGGGAGAAGTGGAACGAGGGCATAGCGAAGAAGGTCGGCGGCGATGAGAGGGAAATCGCGCGGTACTCGTGGAAAGGGGAGAAAACCATCGCATCGCTGAACGCGCTCTGGAACTTCTACAAGAAGAATTCCTCGCTGGGGAGAAAGTGGAGCGATCTCGCGGACAGGACTGTGAAGCAGCTTGAGAAGGAGAGGGAAAGGATCAAAGAAGAACTCAGAACCGCGGACAAAATCGTCGATGTCATCGCGGACACCCGTTCGCGGTACGCGCACAACAAGCCCGGCGGGAAATACAGGAAGGATGCGTACCGCTTAATCAGGCTCGCGGAAATATTGATCGGGGTCCTATTCGAGGACCTACAGAGAAGGACCATGAGCGGGTGAATTTGATCACACCCTGTCTCCCTTCGGCAGGAAGAAAGACACCACGGCGCCAAGCAGCAGTATGGCCATCAGAAACAGCAAAGTGAGCCGCATGCTGTCAATGATCGCGGTATCCACCATCCTCACGATTATGTCGTGGTACTCCGGAGGAATAATTACCGTGCCCTGCTTCATTTTGAGGAACCACTCAACCACAGCATCCCTGATCTCCTCCCTGCTCGCCCCCTCGAAGACGCCTGACGTGAATATCTGGTTCGTTATGCTCTCGATGATCCCCGTTATCAGTATTGCCCCCATAACCGCAGTTCCCAGGGAGTAACCAAGGTTGCGAAGGCTGCTGAACATGCCAGAGGCATCTGCCTGCTGCGATCTCTCAGCGGAGGACATAGCCATGTTCGTGAGCTCGGGCGCAACCATGCCAATGCCCATTCCGTAAATGGCGAGCCCTGGAGCCAGGGCGAGCCCGGTTATTCTCTCCTGAAACTCCGAGTACATGAGGTAAAATCCCGCGAAGGAGAGAATTATTCCGAGTTGAATGATCCTCTTGGGCGAGAGGTACTTCTCCAGGTAAGCGTTTGCCATGGAAAATACGAAGAGCATCAGGGACATGGGGAGGAGAACGAGCCCTGTTGAAATTGCATTGTACATCAGGTAGGTCTGGAGAAAAACGGGGATTATGAAGAGCAATCCGGCTATGCCCATCTGATACGTGAGGCTGATGATGTTCACCGAGACGAAGGTCTTTGACCTGAATATGTTGATGTCGAACAGCAAATCCCCACCCCTGCGGGTCAGTCTCATTTCGTATATTGCGAAGAGAATAACGAAAAGGATGCCCACGAGGAAAAGCGATATGACGGGCTCATCGCCAAGCGGATCCAAGAGGAGCACTGAAAGGGTTATTAGGAACAGCCCGATGCCTATGAGAATAGAGCCCACCACGTCCAGCTTTATCCTCCGCTCCGGTCTGAAATCGGGAAGGATTTTCATATAGGCGAAGATACCACCCGCTATGAATGCCTCCAGGAAAAACCCGAGGCGCCATGTTATGTAGGTGGTCAGCGCACCACCTATTATTGGACCCAGAGAAGCGGCAACCCCGTTGATGGCGCCCCAAGACGAAAACGCGAAGGCACGGGCTTTTCCCTCGTAGGATTTGGTTATGTATGTCACCGTTACCGGGAGGACCATCGCGCCTCCGATACCCTCCAGCACGGACCACCCGAGTATGAGCACCCAGAGGTTCGTGGCGAAGGTGGCCATCAACGTGCCCACGGTGTAAATTGCCAGCCCAACAACAAAGACCTTCTTTGTACCCCAAATATCCGCCAGCTTGGCTCCGGGTATCATGAAGGCGGCCATGACGAGGGAGTAGAGGGTTATGGCTCCTTGAAGTCCCTCCACCGTCGTACCCAAATCTCTCACCAGAGCGCTCAGAGACACGCTCATCATGGTGGTATCTAGGGTGATGATGAATATAGCAGCGTTCATCAGATAAAGAACGCTCCACTTTCCGCCGGAGCCCATCTGCACACCTGCCCGGAGTATGCGCAGAATAATATAAATTGTTTTTCCCACAGCATTAACTTTCCGGACCGCTGGGAAGCCAGAGCGAAAGC
>WAOY01000171.1 GCA_015520985.1 DHVE2 group archaeon | reverse complement strand
GGGATCATATTCATCGATGCCCATGCAGATTTTCGAGACGAGTACCTCGGGACGAAGTGGAGCCACGCCGCCTGGGCCCGCAGGGCCTTCGAGTTCACCGAGGGAAAGGTCTTCGCCCTTGGCGTGAGGTCCGTCTCACGCGAGGAGGTGGAGGATGCGAAAAAGCTCGGGTATGGGTGGCTCACCTCCTACGAGATCACCGAGATAGGTATCGAGGCGGCGGTGAAGATAGCCATGGAGAAAATAGGAACGGAGAAATTTTACCTGAGCATAGACATCGATGGGATAAGCGCCGAGTTCGCGCCGGGCACGGGCACACCCGAGTTCTTCGGATTAAGTCCCATGGACGTGAAAAAAGTCATCAACCTCCTCGGCCACAAATTGATAGGCGCGGACATAGTTGAGGTGAACCCGGAGTACGACAACGGGAACACCGCAGTACTGGCAGCGAGGCTCGTGCAGGAGATCATCGCATCAGCGAATGAGTGATTTCAATTCCTCCAGGCTCGCTATTTTTCTACCATACTTCGCATCCCCCCGACGGTCAACCAGGATGCCCACGCACCCCGCACCCTCTGCGGCCTTCATGTCCCTAAGGGAATCCCCGACAACGATGCACCCGTCGCAGCCCTCCCTCGTAATTATTTGCCTGAGAAATCCGGACTTAGGCTTCATTTCGTCCAGGAATGCGTAATTCTCGAAGTCCTTGCCGTAGATTGCCTGGAACTCGCCGAGGAGTCCGGTTGCATTCAGCACGAATCTGATGCACGCTTCGGAGGATGCGCTCCAGGCTATTTTCTTCCCGGGAAGTTCGCGTATCACTTGGGCATCCGGGTAGGCCCTCAGTCGTCGCGTGGATAGCATGCGCTTCCTGTACTCCAGGTTATTCTCGTCCACCTTTCTCCAGAACTCCACCGCAGAAATACCAAATTTTTCCGGGTATCTTCTGGATACCACGCCGGAAATCATGCCCCTCCATACATCTATGTCCAGGGGAATGCCCAGGGCATCCGCCGCCTTTTTCGCCACCTGCTTGTACCACTCCTCGAAATCAAAATCCACGTACTCAACGAGGGTATCGTCCACGTCGAATATCAGGCAGGGCACGGATGTGCATGGGTGTGCTGTAATAAATAATTTCAGAAAACGCAGCACATGTCCCTTCTCTCATATCTGATTCCCAGGGAGTCCATAAACTTTATTGTTTTAGGCGATGGAATAACCATCCCCCGACATCCCATCTCGACGCACAGCCGCTCCACCTCGAGGAAATCCCGTGGCCGCATGCACCCAAGCACAACCTTATCCCTGGGAATCACGCTAAGGGCATGTCTGAAGAAATCAAGTATGGCGGGGCGGTCAATTTCAACGCTCTCCATCGGAGTTCCGCGGGTTGGTATCAGGATTATTAGCACGAGGTTGCTGTACCTCCGCAACCCCCTTATTTTTTCCACGGCGTCGTATTCCCCGAGCACCTTCCCGAAGTGGAGCCCGGCGATTATGTGGGGGGAGTAGTTCAGGGAGGAATCTTCGAGGAGATCAAGAGCATGGAAGTAGTCCTCCTTTGTCCTGGACGTTCCGAGCACCTCTCGTATCGTCTCGGTGGAGCCGATCACATCGAAAGAAATGTGGTGGGGGTGCATCTCCTCCAGGTATTCAATATCCTCTTCGTCGATTATTCCCGTGTGCACGTTCACCACAAGGGATGTGTTCTCCACTATCCAGCGCACCGCCTTCGTGAACCGCCGCAGCGGGACCTTGCCCCCCTTGGTTGAGCCGCCGCTCAGGAGAAATCCCGCGATGCGACCATCGTTCCTCTTCGCAAATTCCACGAGTTTTTCCGGAGTGGTCACGGGAATCATATGCTGAAGATACTTCGCGTTGCAGTGCTTGCACCGCAGGGCGCAATTTGGGCCTGTGACGGATAGCGATGGAAATGCCTTGCCGGGGTAATAGATGAGCATCCCGCATAAGATGGCGTATTGGTAAATAACCTTTTGCGAGCCATAATTTTTTATAACTCCACGCAATCATTCCACTATGTTCCAGAAGCTCAAGGGATTCCGCGACATATACCCGGAGAAGATGCGAGCCAGGAGGATCGTGTTTGACAGAATAAACAACGTGGCGAGGAGCTTTGGGTTCCACGAGATAGATGCGCCGAGTGTCGAGCTCCTCGACCTCTTTCGTGTCAAGAGCGGGGAGGAGATAGTGAAGCAGACGTTCAGCTTCGTGGACAAGGGGGGCCGCGAAATCACTCTTATCCCGGAGCTCACTCCCACCGTAGCCAGGATGCTGGCATCTCGCAAGGACCTTGCGAAGCCGGTTAAGTGGTTCTCCTTCCCCAAGATGTGGCGCTATGAGGAGCCGCAGAGTGGAAGATTGCGCGAATTCTATCAGTTCAACGCCGACATATTTGGAGTCGCAGGGATTGAAGCAGACGCAGAGATCCTTGCGCTTGCGATGGAGATCCTGGATTCCCTTGGCCTTGATGGAAAGTACGTTATGCGGGTGAG
>WAOY01000170.1 GCA_015520985.1 DHVE2 group archaeon | reverse complement strand
CTCCTGGGGGAGAACCGCAGGATAATATTTAAAGTTTGATTTTTCCCTGCCCTGGGCTTCACGGAGAGAGGTGGCGGTATATCACTTCGATGTCATCCCCGCGGGATTCGTCCATGGGCCTTATCTTAGCCTCTCCCCCGGGAATGAGCACTCTTAGCCCGTCACCTGTTCTCTCTATCCCCGTGATTTCTCCCCGCTTCAGGTGCATCTCCATCTCCCCCTTCCCGCGAGCTTTTCTGAGCGCATGCCTCAGCAGGGGGGCATCGGGGGATGAACCGAGGAGCGCCAGAGATTTTCCACGCGTAAGGCAGTAGAACTTCACGCCATCCTTCACGACTTCGTAGTGGCATATCAGATCCCCGTCACCGATGTCCACCAGAACGGGCCGGATCTCAATATCTTCTCTGCTCCTTTTCCTCCGGACCACCACGAGGATCACCAGGGCCCCGATCCCGGCTGCGGCTATGGATGCGCCGATAGCCATACTGATTTCATTTCTGCTGTTGAGCTTCTCCACCATCTCGTTGACCGTCCTGTTTTCATCGGTACCCTTTGCGTAATCAACGGCGGAGTGCAGGTACAGAACAGTCGCGTTGGAACCCGGGCCTCTGTATACCAGGAACCTTTCCCCTGTTACCCTGGCTTCGGCACCCTCGTAGCGGATATGGAGGAGGTAAACAGACACCGCGCCGCCGCTCACCTTCACTTCCAGCAAGGCGTCGTCGTAGTAGCATTTTTTAGTGCCGTTGGGGGCATCTATCTCGTAAAGGTACGTGGCCGATGCGAAGGAGACCTCTACCTTGCTCTGCATACTCACCCTCCACGTCTCCGTTTTTATCTCCACTGGCTCTCCATCAGCCCACCCGCTCCTCGTCTTTTGGGCATGGGGGACCTTGGAGACCAGTACCTGTCCCTCGTCCACCTCCACCGTCTGCGCCGGTGCGAAGAACTGCATGTAAACGAGAAGGACAGCGCCTGCGGCGATGAGCGCCAGTGTTACCAGCCCCACCTTGCGCCTCATCGCGGGGTGTTATGAATTCAAAAATTTAAATTTTTAGGTGAAAATCATCAGCCCACGACCTTAACACTCTCCCCACCGTGCTTCGTCTCCCTGGGCCTTATCTCCACGAAGAGGGGCATGGATATGTTCCCCCCGGTGACCAGTGCAACTCCGATGGGAAGTCGCTGGATCTCCTCCAGGGATCCCTTAGTGAGGTTCTCCACCGAGTTTCCTATGGCGCGGAGGTCGTTGGGGTTCGTTACTCGCAGTATTATCTGGGTGTTGCACTGGGAAAGCACGTTCTTATCGATCTTCGCCGGTCTCTGGGAAATTATGCAGAGCCCGAGCCCGAATTTGCGCCCCTCGCTTGCGATGGTCCGTAGTATCTTGCTCGAAGCCGCCATTCCCTGCTGCGGGACGTAGTTGTGCGCCTCCTCCACAACGAGCATCATCGGGGGTATCTTGTTCCTCTTCCTGAGTTCAAAGAGGGCCATGGAGAGCCTCTGGACGACAAGTTCCTGTATGTCCGGAGCCACACCCCGCAGATTTATAATGGTTATCTTCCCCTTGGATATGATCTCGTCTATCCTCGTACCCTTCTTGGCGAATATCCCCATCTCCGCCAGGTACTCCAGCTGGGCTATGAGGGGAGAGAGGGATGGAGAATCCTCATTCTCCAGGATCCGTATTATGTCCCGGACGTCGAAGTACTGCCTCGACGTCTTGAGTAGGTCCATGGCCTTTCTCAGGGGGATGAGGTACTGCCTGGCGTCCAGGTTCATCAGGTTGAGCAGTTCCCGGGGACTCATGGAGGCGAGGGTGAACCTTAGGGGTTTCCCACCGTTCAATTCGGGGTCCGGGCTGAATATGCGAATCTTCGACGCGTATCCCCTCGGCTTAACTCCGAACTCGTCGTGCATCTTCGTCTTCTTTGCCGGGTACTTGAGGGATGGATACTCCCCGTGGGGATCGATCACAATCGCGGTGACGTCCTTCTTCAGGAGTTCCTCCAGGAGCACCCCCGTGAGGTAACTCTTCCCCGCACCTGTCTTGGCCAGAACGCTCACGTGCTTCTGAACCATGGTGTTTATATCCAGGTAGATGGGGATGTTGCGGTGCTTGAACAGGCGCCCTATGTAAGCGCCGGTCTCCTTGATATCCTCTATCCCGATGACCCTCTTTATGAAATCGTCCTCGGCGAAGTACACTATGCTCCCCACGTTGAATGGTATGCGGGGATACTGCAAGAGGCCCTTCTCGTCGCGGTACCCAATCACAACGACCTTTGCGAGGACCGTCTCCTCTATCTCCACATCTTCCCCCTTGGCCAGCTCCTTGGCCTTGTCAACGGTGAGGTTGGTCTTCCTCCTTATCTCGTCCACCCTTCCAAGGACCCAGCCGAACTTCTCATGGAGGACCTGCACATAATCTCCCTGCTCAAGCTTTCCGCTGAGCACCGTGCAGGTGAACTCCGTTGTGCCAACGTCCCCGTATATTACACCGGCCTGCTTGAGCTTGCTTCCCCGGGATCCGTTCAATTCACCGAGATTTTCAGACGCGATGGTCATACAGCATCCTCATGCGAACATCTGCTCGCCGGGCGATTCCCCACGCACCTCATCGGAATGCAGGAACTTCTTTATCGCCATGTCAAAGTCGTCCTGTATCACGTAATCTCTGCCGTCCCTGATTGCGAACATTCCGGCTTCCATGCATATCACCTTCAGGTCCGCGCCGCTGAAGCCATCCGTCTTCTTCGCTATCGCCTCCAGATCCACATCCTTCAGGTTCATCCTGCGGGTGTGGATCTTCAGTATCTCTATCCTGGCCTTGAAATCCGGGTACGGGACGAGGATTATCCTGTCGAACCTTCCCGGTCTCAGAAGAGCGGGATCGAGTATGTCGGGACGATTAGTGGCCGCTATGATCTTAACGTTGTCCAGGGGCTCGAAGCCGTCCAGTTCCGCCAAGAGCTGCATCAGGGTGCGCTGCACCTCCCGATCCCCCGAGGTCGCCATGTCCAGGCGCCTGGCGCCTATGGCGTCGAGTTCATCTATGAAAACTATGCTCGGGGCCTTCTTCTTCGCAAGCGCAAATAGGTCGCGAACAAGTTTCGCGCCCTCACCGATGTACTTCCTCACCAGTTCGCTTCCCACCGTCCTTATGAACGTCGCGTTGGTGTGGTGCGCCACCGCCTTCGCCAGCAAAGTTTTGCCCGTGCCAGGCGGGCCTGCCAGGAGAACGCCCTTGGGGGGATCGATGCCCACCTTCTTGTACAGTTCCGGCTTCAGGAGGGGAAGTTCCACCGTTTCGCGTATTTCGCGTATTTGCTTTTCCAGGCCCCCGATGTCATCGTAGGTCACCTCGGGCTTCTCTATGACCTCCGCCGCCGTGATATCGGGATCGTACGTCTCGGGCAGGGTGTGGACGATGGAGAAGGTCTGCTTGTTAAGGGCGACTCTCCTTCCCGGCTTCAGGTCCTGCTGGGGGACGAAGGTCGAGGCGGTTACGATGAACGAGGGCCCTGCGCTGCTCCTCACCAGTATGCGGTTCTTGTCCAGCACATCCTCTATCACGCCGAGAAGCAGTGGAGGGGCCTTCATCTTGTTTATCTCCTTCCTGAGGCGGTTTATCTCGTTCTGAAGCCTGCGAAGCTCCGACTCGAGGTATCTTTTCTCGTCTTCCAGGATCCTTATCTGCCTGAGCAGGTCATCGCGATCATAATCGTAGCGCATGATGTCCACTTCGTCCTTCTCCATCCTGCAACACCGCGTCTCACAATGTTGACATAATATTTTAAATTTGTGAAGAATCGCCGCTCACGTCTTGAAGAAGATTAGCAGGTCGCCCCTGTGGAGTATCGTGGATGGGCTCGGGTTCTTTATGATCTTATCTCCCCTCTTTATGGCGATAACCATCCCGATCCTCCTCCTAATGTCCGTGTCCCTCAGCCTTCTCCCGATGTACCTTGCGGGGACCTGTATGGCGTACAGGTTCAGTGCCTCGGAGAACATGACCATGTTGAGGAGCTCCGCCGCCCGTGGATTCAGGAGCGAGTTGAGTATCTCCCTCCCTATTATTTCGCTCTCTAGGAGCACGTTATTTGCGCCGGCCTTGTACGCTTTTTCCACGTTCTCCTGCTTTTTTAGTACAACGCCCACGTTTATCAGGGGATTGAGCTCCCGGGCAACGAGGGTTATGTATATGTTCCTGGAGTCGTCCCCGGTGGCAATTATTATTGTGTCCTCCTCCTCTATCCCCGCCCTCCTGAGCGTCTCCGGATCCTCGGGGTTGCCCCATATGAAGTTCTCGTCCTCCCTGTCGAAGTTGGTGTCCACGAATTTCCCTTTTAAATGCCTGGTAATCTCGTTGTATCCGCAGATGATCACGAAGCATCACCTCCCCTGGGCGCATATATCACGATGTCCCCCGCCTTGAGGATGAAGTTCGGATCGGGGTTCGCTATGATCTTCCCGTTACGGTGCACCGCAAGGATCGTGCCGTACTTTTCCCCGAACTTGAGTTCGGCGATCCTCCTGTTGGCCATGCTCCCCTTTATCACCTTCTCCCGGATGGGCATGCGCTCCACCGAGGCGAATATGTCGTACTTGTAATCACCCGTTGCCCAGTACTGTATCATCTTCCCCAGGAGGAGGTTCTTCGAGATAACCACGTTAGCTCCGGACTTCTTTATTATGTCCTCCCCATGGCGGGTCGTGGCTATCGCTATTATGTTTATTTCATCGCTCACCCCCCTGGCGGTAAGGGAAACCATGGCGTTGTCCTTCTCGTCCAGCAACGCGATGAGCGCGGATGCACGGTCAAGGTTCGCCTTTTTCAGGGTGGCCACTTCCGTGCAATCTCCCTCCACATGGGGCACGTTCTCCGGGGGATTGCGGTCCACAACTATGTATGGCACCCCGAGCATCTTAAGTTTGCGGGTTATGTAATCAGCCAGGTCGTTGTAGCCGCATATCACCACGTGCGCATCCTTTGGCAGTGGGACCCTCCATCCGCGCTCGGCGCGCTGTATCTTCATCTCCAGCCAGGGACCAACGATGGTCTGAAGGCCCCCGAATATTATCGCAAGGCCGAGACCAAGGTAGAATATGTGGAACCACTTCCCCACCTCGCTGGTTAGGACGGTGTCCTGGGGAAAATATCCCAGGGTGGAAATGGTGGCCACGCTGAAATATATGGCATCGGTAAGCGTGGTCTGCTGGTGCTCCACGTATATTTTAATTATCAGAAACCCCAGGCTCCCCAGCAGTATCAGGGAGATGACCATCAAAACGAAAAGTATCACCCGGTTCTTCAGCGTGAAGGCCATCGGGGAAGGTATGGGAGTATAGCATTTAGATTTTTCTTTCCGCAAACTCCTCCATGCCTATCCTGCGCAGGTGCATCCTTCCCTCCTCCTCGTTCCCCATCTTTATGAGCGCGATGCCCAGATTGAACTCAGCCTCCCTTAACTCCGGATTTATCGCCAGGGCCCTCTTGAACTGCTCCGCCGCCTTCTCATACTCTCCCCGCTGGAAATGGATTATCCCGATGGCATTGGCAAGATACTCGTCCTCATCGATATCTCCGCTGAGAAGTAGATCAATCTTCCCTGTCTCCAGGAGAACCTGGGCGAACCCCCCCGGGTACCTAGCCTCCTCACTCCCTTCCTCCACCGTTGCCCTTGTCTTGAGCCTCTCTATTATCTCCCTCCGCAAGTCGCGGAGCTCCTCCAGGCCCATGGATTCAAGATCCTCCGGCACCTCCTCCCCGGCGATCCTGGAAAGTTCAACTATGTCCCCTATGACCTCGTCCCTGATCCCCCTCGTCCCAGCGGCACCCACGGCGCCGCCCAGAGCGGCGACCATCGTCCTGAGTGCATTCTCCTCCTCACTCCCCTTGCCGCCCTTCAGTTTCTCCAGAGCCTCAGCCCTGAGTTCCCTCAGCCGGGGTATGTCCATGCTGTCCAGATCCCCGGGAATCTCCATCCCTGCGTCCCTGAGCAGTTCGCGGGTGTCCTCCACGAGGAACTCCCTCATCTCGTCCAGGCGCCTCCTCTCGATCTTTGCGCTTATACCCAGGAGCACCTCTATGGCCTCGGTGAACTCCCCTGCAGTTATATGCTCCTCCGCCGCTTTTATCTCCGCGTCTATTTCCCCGTTGAGCAGCCCGCCCCTTTCCAGGTCCTGGCGTATTTTTTTCAGGGACTCCAGCAACTTCTCCCGGGTCTTTTCCTCGGCGCCCCTCCTCTTTATGTTCCTTATCAACCTCGCCCTCAGGTCGCGCAGTTCCTCCAGGCTCATGGATTCAAGGTCATCCCCCACCACGGTGCCGCTCTCCTGGGCAATCTCGATGATATCCTCCATCAGCGCCTTCTTCAGGCTCTGCTCGTCCACATAATCCCTGAGTAGTTTCTTCGCTTCCTCCAGTTTGTCCTTTGCGCCCTCAAGATCCCCTGAGGTTGCGAGTTCC
Organism: DHVE2 group archaeon; assembly: GCA_015520985.1. Classification (GTDB taxonomy): domain Archaea; phylum Thermoplasmatota; class Thermoplasmata; order Thermoplasmatales; family Aciduliprofundaceae; genus JAADDK01. The sequence continues at coordinate 3,977 of WAOY01000170.1, read as the reverse complement.
TGCGCCTCCCGCAGTGCCTCGCGCACGCCGTCCATCTCCCCCTCCGGAAGCATGGCAAGGATGTCCCCTATACTCCTCTTCAGGTCCTCTCCCACGTCCCTCGCCTTTCCTCCGGTTATCTTCCTCAGGATTTTACGCGCTTCTATGCTCCCCGGATTTATCTCAAGAGCCCTCCTGGCCATCTCCTCTGCCTTGCCCAGCATCTGTCTCTTGAGGTATATGTTCGCAAGGAGCAGGTATCCCTCCTCCCCTTCCTCCCTCTTGAGGTACTCGTATGCCGCGTTCTCCGCCTCCTCGTACCTGCGCATGTCGAAGAAGAGTATCGCCTTGTTAAGATACGCCCTGGCGAAATCAGGGTCATATTTAAGCGCGGCGTTGTAGCTGCGCATTGCCTCGTCGTACTTGCCCAGGTGCTTGAGCACGATGCCCCTGTTGTTCCACGCATCCGGTACGTCCTGCCTTATGCTCAGGGCCTTCTCGTAGCACAGGAGCGCCTCGTCCAGCTTTCCCATGGAGAAAAGAATGTTCCCGCGGTTGAGCCAGCACCCCAGGTTTCTTGGGTTAAACCTTACGCACTGCCCGTAGGCCTCTTCGGCCTCCTCTTCGCGGCCCATGTTCTCCAGGACCTCAGCGAGGATGAACCAGGCCTCGTCATCGCGCACGTTCGACTCCAGAACTCCAGTGAGGATGGACACCGCTTCGTCGTACTTGCCGAGGGCGTTCAGAATCCTCGCCTTTATCTTCAGGCCCCGGGGAGTGCTCTTTATCCTGAGGGCCTGCTCCACGTGCTCCATCGCCTTCTGGTAATTCCCCGCGGCGAGGAACTCCTCCGCCCAGGCGAGCTCCTCGTCCAGCTTGCCGGCGCTGGGCAAGTAACTCCCCTCCTTTCTCCCCTCCTCCACTATGCCGAATTCCAAAAGCAGGCGCTCGAAGTCCGCGCCGTCCATAAGCGTAACGTCCATGTTTTCAGGGACCTTTTCCCTGGCGCTCTCCTCTATCCTTCCTGTGGTTATGATCATCCACCTGATCTGCAGAGTCTCGAAATCCACGAGGTCCTCCAGGTCCAGGGCGTTGAAGCTGTCCTTCCTGATGAATATGATGATGTACCGTATCTCCCCCCCGGGCACGGGCATGAAGGCGTCGAAGACCACGGTGTTCTCGCGGTAAACCCCGTTCCTGATGCGGAAGCCCATCTCCTTTACCAGCCTGTTGCAGACCCGGTAGAATTCCTCGATGGGCATGGTTTTTACCTTCTCAAGCACCTTCATTCCACCATCCCCTCCACTTCCCTGATCCTCTCGTCCACATCGAAGCCCTCCTCCTTCATCTTCTTCAGGATCTCCAGCGCCCGGCTGTACATCCCCCTCTCCATGAGGATTTCCAGCATCCCCTCGTATGCCTCCCTGTATCTCGGGTTCTTCCTGATTGCGGTCTGGAACGACTGCAGGGCGCCGCCCCACTTCCCCATCCTCCTGAGACAGAGGCCCCGGAGGTACCAGGCCTCGTAATCGTCCTTGTTTATCTGCAGGGCCTTGAGGTACGCGCGCTCCGCGTCCTCGTAGTTTCCAGAGGTGTAGAGCGCCTCCGCCAGGAGTTTCCATATCTCCGCGTCCTCCTTGTTATCCCCGAGGATCTCGTTGTAAACCTCCACCGCCCTGCCCCATTTGCCCTGCGAAACCAGTGCTTTCCCGTAGAGAATAGCATAATCCCTGCTCTTCCTCCATATCCCCTCAAGGATCTTCTCAGCCTCCTCGGGCTCCTTCATCTCCATGTAGATTGTCGCGAGGAGATATCTGGCTTCGTCGCTCTCCTCCCTCTCCACGAACTCCCTCGCCAGTTTGAGGTAGTACCCTGGATCTATCTCCATGCTGTCCAGTATGAAGGAGAACCTGCGGTGAAAGAGTATCGCGAACTTCGCCAGCATCACCCCATCAGCATCTTCTCCCATCAGCCGCCTCTTCCCCATCTCGTTGAGCCTGCGTATCTCGTCCGGGAACACGAATCCGTTCTCCCTGTATTCGGGCTCGCCGCCCCACTCGGATACGAGGAGTCCGCGGTCAAGAAGGAACGGGCGGTCCATGGCAATCTGCTTGGCGCAAACGCCGCACACGGGCTTCGTGGACTCCCTGCCGCAGATGACGCACTTCACGGATGTAAAACGGCATAACGGATAAAATATTTTTCCCACCTTTGAAACGCGGGGAAAGTATTTAATCGGCGCAGTGTATCCACCAGCATGGGTAATCCCAAGGTCAGCGTGGTCATAACAGGGTTCGAGGCGCGCTTCTACGATGAAATTCTGGACCTCGTCACGCTATTCCAGTACGGGAGGTTCATCAGGCGAATCCTCCTGGAGGAGACGGAAGTCAGAAGGGGATACAACATCGCTGAGCTCGGCGTGGGAAACGGGAGGAACGCCAGGATCCTCGCACCGGTGGTTGATCCGGGAATCGTTGTGGGCTTTGATATATCCGAGGACATGCTGAAGAGGGCCCGGGAGAAAACCCGCGGGTATGGGAACATACGCATAGAGAAGAGGGACATAAGGGACGATATGGGCGATTACGAGGATTTCTTTCACGCGGCCCTTATGGTGCTCGCTTTCCATGGGTTCACTCCGGAGCACCGCGGGGTGATATTCGATAATGTCCGCAGAATTCTCAAGCCCGGCGGGAAGTTCTACATCTTTGACTACAACCAGATGGACTACTCCCGCGCGCCCTTCTACTTTAAACTTCTCATCGACAAATTCGAGTGCCCCCTGGCGGAGGAGTTCCTGTCCTACGATCTCCCAGGTGAAGCCAGGAAACACGGGTTCGCTATGACGAAGAAGAGAACGTACGTTAAGGACCTCTTTCAGTATGCGGAATTCACCAAGGTTTGATCACTTCCTTATAACCAGGCGAACCACGTCCTCGTCCTCCACCACGTGATCCAGGCCAACATGCTGTCCCGGGAACTTGACGCTCCTGCCCCAGACCATGGCGTAGCGGAATTTCCTGAGAAAGTCCTTGTGTATCGCCTTGCACACGTCCTCTATCGTAGCGCCCTTCCTCAGGATGAGCGGCGCATCGTAATCCACCTTTCCGCTCTGGGGCTTGAGATATACGCGTATCAGCCCAATCTTCGTGAATATCCTTTCCTTAAGTTCGTCCAGACCCACGCCGGTGGAGGCCGATATGAACACCGGGTCCCATTCCGGGAACATCGTCCTGAGTTCCTCCAGGTAATCCCGGTCCACCAGGTCAATTTTGTTTATGGCAAGCACCGCAGGTATGTATGCCCTATTTCCCGCGAGGAAGTCTATGAAGTCCTCGGAGGTGATGCTCTCCTTTATCAGTATCTCGGCGTTCCTGTACCCGAACTCCCAGGCTATTTCCCGGAGATAGTCCTCGCTCACTTCGAGTTCCACGGTGCTCGCAATCTTAATTCCTCCCCTGTCGGTTCTCTTTATGCTTATCTTCGGCTTCCTCTTATTGAGGCGTATCCCGAACTGGTGCAGTTCCTTCAGGATGGTATCGAGGTCCGTGTTGAAAACGTCCAGCATTATGAGAAGAAGATCCGAGTCCCTGGCCACGCTCAGGATTTCCCTCCCGTTGCCCCTGCCCCTGGAGGCACCTTCTATCAGCCCCGGCATGTCCAGAACCTGTATCTCCGCACCCTTGTACTTCATTATCCCGGGATGGACCTCCAGGGTGGTGAAGGCGTAGTCGCCCACCTCGCTCTTGGCGTTGGTGAGCTTGTTGAACAGCATGCTCTTCCCCACGCTGGGAGGGCCTATCAGGGATACCCTCGCGTCTCCCTGCTTCTTAACCCCCTCCTTTGATACCCTCTTCTTCTCCCTCCTCCTCTGCTCCTCCAACTGCTTCCTGAGATAAGTGAGCCTCGCCTTCAGTTTTAGTATGTGCTTCTCCGTGGACTTGTTGTACTTCGTTATCTTCAGTTCGTCTTCGATCTCCTTGATCCTCTTCTCGATG
>WAOY01000169.1 GCA_015520985.1 DHVE2 group archaeon | reverse complement strand
TTCTCTAAAAGAATCCAAAACCCCTTAAAGTGATCAAATTTTATGCTTAATGTTCTCTGTGGATAATATATCCATGCATTAGATGCGTCATTTAAAGACTGGGGAAACTCAGAAAATGCCTTATCCAGATATCTTATTTCCTTTCGATCATTTGCTGATGCATAATCTATACGCACAGTCTCAGGATATACATACTTTCTTTTCCATGTTCTTTGTATTGTTGCGTATATGTGCTCCTTAGGTGCCATATATACATAGAATTTGTGTTTTTTATCGCCATTGCATTCTAAAGAATAAAACTCTTCAGAAGAGCTGATACCTATGTTAAATATCTCTGTAGATGCTCCAATTGATTTACCCTTTCTTCTTTGCTTAGGTATCAACTGAGCACCACAAATTGGACATAATGTTGGTATGTGAACACTGGAACTATTACTTGGCATGTATTTCACCTCATAACCCTCTCAAACAACCACGGCTTATCCTGCGCCAAACTCTCAAGGATTTCCTGGAGCCCCTCGTCCTCGGGGTACATCAGGAGGATGCGCTCCACGATCTCCTTCATGAGGTTCGCGGGCAGGTCCACGGTGTGGGGGCCGATCTGAATGATGTAGCGATCCGCATACCTGCGAATGCCCACGAAGTCCACCGTATCGACTCCGCGGAGCTCCATGGTGCGCGTTATCTCCTCCCCTCCGGAGAGCAGGAAGGAGAACTTCACGATCTCCTTATCTCCCATTCTCTTCCACCTCTTTAACGAATATGCGGACGTCCTTCTTCAGCACCACCGCATCCTTCCCGTCGATTTTAGTCATTTCCACAATGCCCTTTAATGCCATCTTCATAAGATGGACCCTAATATTACCATGGGTCATCTTAACCGAATACCTTTTTTCCAGTTCCCTTATCAAATCGCCGATGGTTATAGCTTTGTGTTTTCGGAGCACTTCAAGGATCATAACTCTTATGTGATTTGAAATAGCATCAGCGACGTCCTCGACTACGTACGGATCTGCCACTTCTTCGTACTCTAGCATCGGCGATCCCATGCATACATGCATCGAAAGGTATATATAGGGTTATGTCTTAATGTATAGATGTATAAAAGTTTATACACATAGAGAGGTGAGAAAATGGGTGAAAAAACCATACGCGTAGAGGAAAAAGTGTGGTACGAACTGATGAACATAAAACTTGAGCGAAGAATGAAAAACCTGAATGATGTAATTGTTGAACTCTTGCGGAATTTTAACGGAGGAGATTAATATGAAAACGATAGAGGTACACCCACCGAACGGGAGGGACCCTGCCGGGCAGATGGTGTTCAGGGCGGAGTGCTGCACGGTGATATACTCCCCTCGCACGGGGAGAATGGTTGCTCATTGGAGGACCCGGAGCACGTCATCGGCGACGGAATCCGCGTGTATGCGTATCATCTCGGCTATAAAATCCTTCGTGAGTTCTATTCCCTCCTCCTTTGCGGCCTCCAGGGAGTTGAGCACCAGGGTGGCAAGGGGAATGAGAGCCTCGCATATTCTGAGAGATGCGCGGGATTCGTCATCGGGCGGTGCCTTGATCAACAGCGTGGTACCGGAAGGGCCCATAACCGAAAACCACACCGAAGGAGCCCTTAGGGCAAGGGATGCGTCCAGCGCGCTAAATAATGCTCCCTCTTTCTCGTTCAACGGGTACAACTTCGTCATAGTGGGCGAAGAGGGAGAGAAGAATAAAATCGTTTCTGCGGGGGTGGAAGCGTGACCGCGGAGGCGGAGGCGCGACTGAGGTTTACCACGGGGAACCCTGAGATCATAGAGATTCTGAACATCATCGAAGAGCTCCGGGCGCGGATCGAGAAGCTGGAGGAACGCGTGCTGTGGATCGAGACCTACGCGGAGGGTGTGCGGTGATGATCCGCGGACAGATGAGGATCGAGGACTACGAGGACCCGTTCGGTTCTTTCGTGCTCCCGCGTTACTTCGAGGGCCGGCCGGTGCACGAGTACTTGCAGGCCATCGCGCTGCACATCGCCGCGGAGAAGGGCGCGGTTACCGCGGATGACCTCCGGGAGTACTGCCCTCCGAGCGTGAACCGGAAGGTCCTGGGCGCTGCCCTGGGGGCGCTGAAGAGGAAGGGCGCGCTGAAGCCCGTGCAGTATGTCCGCTCAGGAGTGCCGACGAACCACGGGCGCGGGATATGGGTGTACGCACTCACGGAAGAGGGAAAGAAGCTCCTCGAAGAGTTGAAGGGATGGGATGACAGCTCCGGCACCGGTGCGAGCCCGGGCCGGGGCACTGTGGAGGTATGAGGCATGGAATGGGAGAAGATGGAGGAGGAATTCAAGCTCATCAAGGCAGCGAAGAACAAGCCCAAGACCATGGAGA
>WAOY01000168.1 GCA_015520985.1 DHVE2 group archaeon | reverse complement strand
TTAAACTTTTTCTTCTCTGCGATTTTCCTCGCCACGTCGCATCCTGATGCGTCCGGGAGGTGCAGGTCTATTATTAGAAGGTCGAATTCCACTTCATCGCACTTCTCAATGATTTCATTGCCACTGTGCGCCTTCGCCACCACCTCTATGCCGTTCCTCTCACACAGGTGCGTGAGGAGGTTGACCATCTCCGGAGAATCGTCCACCACAACCGCGCGCATCGGAATTACCTGTATTTTGGAGTATATAAACCTTGATTGAGCATGCTCATTATCACTCCTGAGCATATCCTCTGATATCAACCTGAAATCATCATGACACGGAATCAAAATTAATAATCACAACATAATAATTGTGTGGAAATTTTTTTATTTGTGCTCCCCGCATCTGAACATGGTGATGGAAATGAACTGGAAGGCGGTAATAGGGATAGGTTTGGTGGCTGCGCTGTTGGCCTTTGGGTTCCTGGCTGTGCAGAACGGGGAGAGCATAATCAAGGCGGTGCACACCACCGTCCTGGATGGAAATGGAAACAGCACGGATGATGGTCCGCATCCGCCAATACCTGATGTATGGACCGTGATTTACAATCCCGACGATGGTCCCCATCCGCCCTACCCGGATGCCTGGTGAAATGCCCTCAGAGGGCGTAATTTTTTAATTTTTCCATTTCCCCGTTTTGTTCTCCTTTGATAATTTCCTGGAATTCTCGTAGGTCCAGGTTCTCAAATTTGGAAAGTTCCCTTATTGCCTCCTCCGCGACCACCCTTGCGGCGAAATCGTTGCCCTCCTTCAGGGCCAGATGTAAGGCCTTTTCAAAATAGCCGGTAGCCTTTTCAGCGTCCCCTTTGTAGGCGTACAGATCTCCCAGTGCTATTTCTATGTATATCAGCAGAGGTCCGAACTCATGCTGCTTAGCGATCCTCTCCGCCTCTGCAAGATGCCTCTCAGCCATCTGTAGTTTCTCTTTGTTGAGGTACAGTATGCCCAGGCGGTGGTGGGCATGGCACATACCCCACTTGTCACCTATGGACTCCGCCATGGCAAGCGCCTTTTTGAGCGGCTTCTCTCCCTCCATCTTGCCCTCTTCGTAGTGCACACCGCCTATGTTGTTAAGGGCGATGACCATTCCGAGCTTGTCCTCCACCGCCTCCATGTACTCGTAAGCCATGCTGTAATAGTCCAGCGCAACATCCAGCTTCTCCATTCTTTTGTAGAGATTGCCGAGGCCCACGTAGATGTATCCCAGTGTTCTGTAATCCGCCGACTCCTCCGCGTACCTGAGGGCATACGTGAAATACGCCTCCGCATCATCTGGATTGCCCAGGGAGAGGTACACGTTTCCGAGTACATAGTACGCCATGGCGAGGTACTCCTTCCTGCTGATTCTGTCCTCGTAGGAGAGTACGTTTTGCACCAGCTGTATTGCCTTATCCTTCTCTCCCTTCTTGGCGTGTATCTCAGCCATTTTAAGGGAAATCCTGGTTCTAAATAGAAGATCCTCCGGGGCACTCTCTTCGAGAGCCCTCTCGTAGTGGTGCAGCGCCTCTCTCCACTCACCCTCTATCTTATAGGTATCTCCTATTATCTCCTCCAGGGGCCAGGACTGCACCCGCTGCTCTCCCGTGGAAAGGATACCCTCTGCGATCTTTCTGATCTTTCCAGGGTTTTCCAGCATGTGTTTGTGGTAGTTCTCGCTTAGGAGTATGCTGGCCCTCAGCATTTTACCCGCCTGGGTGAAGTGGTACACCGCTTCCAGGGTATCCCCTTCCATCAGGGTGTATTCTGCCGCTTTTAGGTGATACTTCCTCCTCTTTTCCTCGGTTAGCCTCTCATAGACGAAGGAACGAACCACACGGTGCAGGGAGATTATTTCGTACTCCATCTCCTGGAACACGTTCCTGTTTATCAGGGAGTATATCGTCGAATACTCGATGTTATTCAGGAGAAGCGCCCTTATTTTAACGGGCTTTCTGAAAACGCTTGCTATCTCCACGGCTCTTCTCTCCTCTTCGTTCAACCCTGCGAGGATGCCGTCTAGGATGTACTTTCTCACCATGTTCGGATTGTTGCTCTTGGCCAGGGCAAGCAAAAGAGGATTACCGCCATACTTCCTGATTATTCTAAACGCAAGTTTTTCGCTCACACCTTCATCTATTAGCATTGCGTAAGCGCTTTCCTCGTCTAGGTCCCCCACATGCAGCTCCTCGGTCCTGCCCATAAGGTTGTACGGCACAATCTCCGGAGCATCTCCTCCCACGACCACTACCTTGAACTCCCTACCGTAATCAAGGTTCTGAAGCAAACCCTTCAGAAACTTTTTCACCTCGGGACTGGCATCTTCGGTGTTATCGAATATATACACCTCGTTTCCCATACCCTCGTTCATTATGGTGAGTATGTCCCTCCACTCTATGCCACCCTCCATGGATCTGCTGTGGAAATGTATGTACCTCTCCAGCTTTGGGAACCCTATGCTTGACATGAACTTGGATATCCTGTGCACGAGGTCCATGGCGCTCATCATCTCGTCTATCTTTACAAAGAGCACATCCCGGTCCTTCAGATACTCCTCCACGAACTTTAAAAGCAGTGTTGTTTTGCCGACCCCATGCATTCCAGTCACTACCAGGATGTTCTTTGAGCTCCTGAGCCAGTTCTTGAGGAAGGACAGTTCTTCCCTCCTCCCGTAGAAACGGGATATCCTGTAGTTCTCATCTATTTCGTGAACCCTTTTACCCCTCTTTCTCACCAGGGACACCAGGTCCAGTTTGAGATCCTTGGTGAGGTTGATGGCCGCAGAGATGAAATCCACACCGAACTTCTCACTCACATTTTTAAGGATTACCTTTTCGCATTTTCCAACGGAGGGGATGACGGATACCTCCAGGTTCTCAATCCTCTCCCTTATCCTGCTTGCCTCCACCGCACCCTTAGGCGTGAGAATATACACCGTCCTGCGATTTCTCAGGCCGGGGACCCTCGCCTTGTGGGCCTCCACCAGCCCGTTCTGCATCAGTGTTTTTATCTCTCTCGGCACGTTGTTTCTGCCGATGCCTATGGCCTCGGCTATCCCGTCCTGGGTGAGTGAGTAAGGAGCGTTATAGTAATTCAACTCCCCAGAATGCGAAGAGAGATGCAGGAGTATTCTCTCCCTGTTGGATAGATACCTACGAACCATCTATGTGTATATTGCATCTTCGGATATTTAACTCTTGCGTGTGCAAATCACATGTGAAAATCAGCCGGGAAAAAGATAATCTGGTCGGAGATTCGGGTAAATATTAATTAGAAAAATCACCATTCACCCCACATGCCAACGGTGGTTGAAAAGATATTCCAGAAGCACACCAGCGACCGTGTGGAGCCGGGGGAGATAGTGTGGTTGGACCTTGACGTGATAACCGCGAGGGAGTTCGGTGGGCCCAATGTGGTGAAGAATATCCTCGAGACCTTCGGAGAACCGAGGGTGGCCAAGAAGGACTCCACCTTCTTTACCTTCGACCTGAGCGTGCCGGCAAAGACCCTGAAATACGCCCTCGCCCAGGACAGGTGCAGGAAGTTCGCAAAGCAGGCTGGAATAAAGGTATTCGACGTGAACGGAGGTATTGGAACGCATGTTCTCATAGATCAGGGCATCGTGCGCCCCGGAATCACGGCTGTTGGCACCGACTCCCATTACAACATCCTCGGAGCCGTCGGAGCCTTCGGGCAGGGCATGGGCGACAAGGACATCGCCTTTGCATTCGTAACCGGGAAGACGTGGTTCGAGGTGCCGGAAACGATGAAGATTGTGGTGGAAGGCGAGTACTCCTGGCCCACCGTCGCGAGGGACCTGACCTTCGCGGTGATGCGCGAACTGGGGCCAAGCGGTGCCCTGGGCAAGGCCATGGAGTACGAGGGAAACGCGATACACAATTTGAGCATTGATGGAAGGATCACCCTTGCCTCGCAGACCACCGAGATGGGCGGGATAATAGGATTTCTGCCCATGGACAAGGTGCTCGAGAGGTTCTACGAGTCAAAGGGTGTGCGATTCGAACCTATATTACCTGACAGGGACGCCGAGTACGTGGACGAGATACACATCGACGTGAACAACCTCGAGCCATTGATGGCCGCTCCGCCCAATCCCTGCAACGTTAAGCCCGTGAGCGAGTTCGAGGGCATGGAAATCGACGGCGCGTTCATAGGCTCGTGCACCAATGGAAGATACGAGGATCTCGTGGCTGCGGCGAAGGTTCTCAAGGGCAAGAAGGTGAAGGTGCCCCTCACAATCACGCCCACGACCCGGGAGGTGTGGAAGAGGGTCATCGCCGAGGGTATATGGGAGATATTCGCCGAGGCAGGTGCAGTTCTCACGAACCCTGGCTGCGGTGGGTGCGCCGAGGGCATGCCCGGACTCATAGGCGAGGAAGTTTACCTGAGCACGACCAACCGCAACTACCCGGGCAAGCAGGGTCCGGGAAAACTCTACCTCGTCTCGCCCGTGATAGCGGCGGCCAGCGCGGTGGAGGGGAAAGTCACCATACCCACATGATTTTAGCCAAAAATTTGATATATTCTTTTTTACATAATCCTCCATGGAGGAGTTCAAGGATATATTCGCCGAGGATCTAAAACTCCGGTTTCCGCGACTCTTCGAGGGCGCAAAGGTCATGAAGACAGCGGAGGGCCTTGTGATCCTTCTCCTGCTCATCTTTCTTAACGTGGCTTCCGAGTACATTTATTATTGGGCTTCGTTGGCGCGGCATCCTGCAGTTAAGGCGGGGCTTTTCCTGGTGGGGCTTCTTCTTATGGCCTTCCACCTGAACATCGCCTACGCATCGCCCCTGAAGGGGAGTTTCAGGTACCTGCGGAAGTACACCACTTTCATCCTTTACTCCATCCTCTACATTCTCATAACTGTGGGTACGGTGGTTCTTTTCATTCCCATTATGATAATCTTCGGGATCGTCAACATCCTGTGCCTCGTAATCGTGATTATAGTGATGATCGTGATCCTCTTCTACGTGCTCTTCAAAATCTTCTTCTCGCCTGCGTTCATTCTACTTCGGGATGCGGGCCCCATAAGCTCGCTTTTTTACTCCTCAAAGTTCACCAGCCAGAACCCCTACGCGGGTTCCTTCTTCATAGGGGCGGTTCTCATCCTTGTTGGAATAACCCTGATTCCCCACTGGCTTGGTAAATTATTCGCCGGACGCCCGTACTACCTCCTTCTCACCTACCTGATTTACTTTGCCATAGCCACGCCGATATCCCTCTCCATTGAGGCCTCGACAACGCTCTTCGTGGCCAAACACCTTATGCGGGTGGAAGAGGAGAAGAAAAAAGAGGAATCAGCCATTGGCGAGGGAGAGGAGAATGTCTCTTAGGGCATCATCCGGCGCATCCGTGCGAATACCCTGTGGGGAGAAATGAGTGCGGTAAGCCTCGTAGCCAGCGCTGCGGAGCGCTTCGAGCACGTCCGAAATCTTCGGCTGGGATATGTGAAGTTCTGAGCAGATCTCCGGGATCTCGCGATAGAGGAAGAACTTCTCGTTCCTCCAGAGGGAGAGCAACCTCTCGAACTCTTCCTTGGTCGGGATGTCCGGGACTCTCGCCTCTCTTAGGAATTCGAAATCATGAATATCGGCGATCCAAAGGGGTCCCCCAATATCCGTTGTTTTCACATTCGCGAGGGTTCTTTTTGCAGCTCCACTCCCCCGCACAACGCGGAAATATATGCGGTAAGCATGCTTGCGCCAGAAACTGAATATGGGCTTAATTCCCAAGTCGAACCTGACTGCCATCCTCGCCACGTATCCCAGGAGAACGCGGATTCCGACCTCGTGGTTCCCCCTCGTGGAAACTTCAGCAAGATACCTCCTCTCTATGCGGGAATTGCTCCCTGATAATGTTGCGGTGTCGGTGGCGCTCACCCCAATTATCCTCCCGCTCCTCAGGGCAATGTCTATGAATTCCACGGGGCTCCCGAAGGGATCGATGTCCACATAGTCAAATCTTTCCTCCGCCATGAGGGAATTCGCGTCCCTGTTCTCCACCCTCGCCTGGATCCCGTTGAGCTCCACGTTCTTCTTTATCAATTCGTACGCCCTCGGGTCCCTGTCGTTTATCACCGTTTCCACGCCTTCCTCGAGGATCATACGTATCCCGCGAATTCCCGTGGCGGCCAGGGCATCGAGAGCGTTCCTAACATGGATGTTGTGCAGGAGGAAAATTGTCGAGTCCCTGTTGAACACCATCTCGCGATTATAAAATACACCCTCCACCTTTCCAGGGCCCTTCTCGTTGACCCTCTCGACGTAAATCCGCGCCTTTCCCTCTGCTATTATCACAGCTGCTCCCCTTTCATAAGCTTGACTATCTTGAACGGGAGGAGGTTGCGGTTTATGGGCGTGACTTCGAGCATCCTTATGTCGTCGCGTCTCCTTATCTCCTGAAGTAGAGGATTGCGGGACTTCTTGTGCAAGGTGAGTATCATGTGCTTGTCCATGTCGAGGATCTCGCGCACCACGGCGACGAACTTCTTGCTCTCCACTTCCATCTTGCCCACTTCGTCTATCACGATCACGTCCGCCTTCTCCATCGCCTCCTCCAACGCTTTCACGCCGACTTCCTCCAGAACCTGGATGTTCACGCCGTAGGGTCCAACGCGATACCTGGATTCAAAGTCCCTGTGCGCGAATATTTCGCGGCGCTGGTTCATCCAGTCTAGCACGTAGAAGCCGACGCGCCTGTTTCCCTCCTTCACCTCTTCTGTAATCATCCCTCCGACAACGAAACCCTCCTCCTCCAGCATCTTTATCGTCCTTATGAGCGTCGTCGTCTTGCCCACGCCGGGCAGCCCGCTAAGGCCAATCTTCACGTACATGGCTCACACGCTCCTTATCTCCATTATGTACATCAGGGGATAGTCGAGTTCTTCCACGTACTCTAACTTGCAAACAGCCACCTTATCTTCGTACTGCACCTCTAACTCGATATCCAGCATCTCGCCGTGGAGGGTGAGGTACTTGTAGAACCCCTGCTTCTTCCTTATCTTCGTCCTGTCTATTCGCACCTTCGCGTCCTTCACGAAGGGCTGCACCTTCATGCTCTCCTCTATCGCCCTCTCAAGGTAATCCACGTTCTCCAGGCTGAGAGGGGTTCCCACGAATTGATGGTAAACCGAGCCAAGTTTAATACCCGCTTCGAATGCCGCGCGCTCGCTCGGGGTGCAGTTGAAGTACTTCTTCGCTCTGTCCTTCTTCGGGATTTCGGCCATCCGTAGGGGGTATGGCATACAGAGATATTATGATTTTGCCAAAAATCACAAAAAATGGTGGAGGGGTTACCTCCTTCTCCACAAAAATGCGAAGACCATGGCCAGGAGGGCTATCGCCAGCATGGGGTTAAGCTCCGGCACCGCGGTGTCGTCTATGCTCACTATGTATAGGTCAGCGTCGTTGTTAGCAGTCATCTCACCGAGGCCACTCCACTCTCCTCCCTTGAAGGTGGTGGAGGAGTATATGACCCACAGCCTGTCGGGCATGTGCACCGCAATCACCTGCGATTTGCCGAGGGCATCCGCCGTTATGGTCTCCTTGGTGTACGTGGAGAAGTCATCCGTGCTGTATGCGAGAATCACATTGCCCGCACCGTATGGGTTGCTGTACTCTATGTAAGCGATCCCCAGGCGTCCATCGTTCATCTGGAACATCGTGCTCCACGGTGCGTACGGTGTTGAGGTTCCCACGGGGCCGCGCGTTGAGGACCATGAGCCAGAGGAGTAATAGGCCATGTATATCTGGAACCCTGAGCCGCCACGGGTGCTGTACCAGGAGAACCATATCC
>WAOY01000167.1 GCA_015520985.1 DHVE2 group archaeon | reverse complement strand
ACCCTTCTGCGACCGTAGAGAACTATGAGCTGCGCTCCCTCTTCACCCCATTTTCTCTCCAGGTAATCCAGCTCCTCTCGCCTATTCACGAACATGGCCATAATAAAAATGATACAGGCAAAGTATAATAATCTTTCTGTACCATTTTGTTTGACTTATGATGCTCGCGGTGGTCTATGCCATCAAAAAGACGCCAGGGATTTTATAGGATATCCCTGGGCGCACCCGCCAGTTTAACCAGGGCCTCCGCCTCCGCGAAGTGCAGATTGCCCGGAAGAACCAGGGTGTGCAAAGGCGGGCCGAAGTCCTCATTCATCATGTCGCGCATGTAGCCAGCCCGAACCGTATAATCCGGGGAGCCTGCCCGGGCAACCACCGCGATTAGCGTATTCTCGTTGAAAATCCCCCCCTTCTTTCGATCCTCCATGTCAAGAAGGATCTGCATCGCCTCGTTGGCCGTCATGGGCCTCGGGTTTATATCGAGGAGGATGAGGGTGTGCAATCCCCGAGAAAAATTCTCGGCTATGAAATCATACGCGCTGGTGGGAAAGTAGTTCTCCTGGGGAAAGGGAAGGGACACTGTGCGGCCGAACTTGTAGTGCTGCAATCCCAGCAGGCCGGGAGCTGCAGTGACGATGGATGCGTTGTGCACGATCTCCGTCTTTATTCCTCGCTCCTCGGCCATGATGCGCAGGGCAACGTGCGTGGTCGCCACCATCGGGTCCCCGGCTACCAGGAGGACCACGTTCTTCGACGATGCCTCCTCGAGAATGATTCTCCCGTCTTCCACCTCCTCCCTCGAGAGCACGCGAACTTCCCGCCCCAGCGCCCGGGACATATCCGTGGGGCTCAGGCCTATGAGGCGCGACGTGTAAAATTCCGCGAAGACCACATCCGCTCTCTCAATTGCCTCCTTTCCGCGCAGGGTTAAATCGCGGATGTCATGCAATCCAAGGCCAACGAAGGTGAGCATGAGGTACTCATGGGGCTGGCATATTTAAATATGCGGCTCCGCGCCGTTGAGACGCAGGAGCAGTAAGATGGAGACGAGGAAAAGCAACGACGACGCAATACCTGCTACCGCGATGGAAAAAACGCCTGTAAGGAGGGAGAGGAGGATCACGGGGAGGAGAACAACCGCGTTTCCCAGGGCGATGAGCAGCAGGAAACCCACCGCGTTCATGGCAACGCTCGTCCTCAGCCCCAGGAGATCCCCCAGGTACAGCACCAGGACCCCGGCGGAGAAGATACCGGGGAGCATAAGCAACTGCGAGGCGGAATTCACAACGTAGTGGGCGAATAGGGAATACGCATCCACCAGGATGAGGGACACCAGGAAGACGAAGGAGGCCATCAGAACCTTTCCCAGGTAAACAAATCCACGGCTCACGGGCAGCGTGCCCATGAGGTCCCTCTTCTCGTAGCCGAAGATTGAGTACAGGAATATTATGGTGAAGGTGCTCAGCATGCTCAGGAGAGTTATGCCGGTCATCCCCAGGCTCATGAGGAGCAGGCCCTCCATGGCAGGAAGCAGGAGGAGCATTGCCAGGCCAGGGTTCCTCGTGGTTATGCGGAAATCCTTGCGGAGCATCGCAACCATGGGGGAAGAGAACCTGAAATTGATCTCCACGGAATCCTGGGATTCCAGAACTACGCGCTTCGTGGCGACTCCGAATGCCCAGCGGAAAGCGAGGAACGAGAGGAGGAAGTATATCAGGCTGGCTAGGGAGGACAGGATATCAGGGGCAACGATGAGGTAGGAGAAGCTGAATGGGTAAACTATGCGGAAGAGGAGTTCGTGGGCGAAGAAGATGTCCTGGTAGTCCTCCAGACGCGCGTAAATCAGGGGCATCCAGGCCATGAAGGCGTAGAGGACGAAGAAAGAGAGGCCCCATATAACGATGAAGATGAACCTCAGGGCGGATTTCCAGCCGGATGTGGGCGAGGCCAGCCTCCGGTAGAAAACCCGCGAAAGATACGTAACGATTGCCACGGCGAGCATCTCAGCGCTTGCGATTCCGAAGAACGCTGGAACCGCGGAAAAACCCCCCGCCGCAATTCCGCACACGAGGGGGAACAGAAGTAAGTTCAGGGCGAGGGGCAGGTCGAATATCCTCAGGAATGTGAGCATGGCCACGGTGTTCCTCTCCCTGTCCCCAACGGGCAGGGTCTTCAGGATATCGAAGTTAACCTGGAAGAAGTAGGTGACCGATTGCAGGAAGAAGAGGGCGAAGAGGAAGGTTACGAGGAGGAGGTAAGAGCCGTACGCCATGGGCGTGCCCTGTATCCCCGCGAAAACGGCGGCGGAGGCGAAAACCAGTGCGAGAAACACCTTGTTTATCGTGAGGGAGGTGAGGGAATTCTGCACCACCTTCATTATGGCTTTCTCGCTCCTCGCGGCGCGCCTCATCTCCATCAGGGACCTGAACGCGAGTTCCCTGTAGAAGATGCCCGATAGATGCCAGAGCTCACTTAGAGAGGGCATTTATTATCCCCCTGATGTACTCCTCCTCGCCAGTGAGCTTGAGGAATATGTCCTCCAGATTTCCCTCGCTTCTCGCCATCTCCCTTAGGTCCTCCATGGTTCCCTCCGCGATTATGCGGCCGTTGTTTATCACGGCGATCCTGTCGCATAGCTTCTCGGCGATCTCCATCACGTGCGTAGAGAAGAGGACCGAGCCTCCTTTCTCAACGTGAACCTGCAGGAGCTCCTTGAGGATGCGCGACGACTTCGCGTCCAGGCCGTTGAGAGGCTCGTCAAGAAGGAGGAACTTCGGGCTGTGCATAAGCGCCGCTATGATCTGAACCTTCTTCTTCGTGCCCAGGGACAGCGCGGCGATGGGCTTATTCACGTGCTTTTCGATCCCGAACGCGTATATAAGGCGGGCCAATCTCTCCTCGTCGCGAACCCCCCGCACAGAAGCGACGAATTCGAAGAACTCCAGGGGGGTGAGGGACTCGATGAGCATGAACTCCTCGGGAACGTAGCCAATTTTGTTCTTCTCTTCAATGCCGATCCTCCTGCCCTCCAGCAGGATCTCACCTTCGAACTCCACCAGGCCCATTATGGCCTTGATTGTGGAGCTCTTCCCGGCGCCGTTCGGGCCAAGAAGACCGAATATCTCGCCGCGGTGAACCTCGAAGTCCACGCGATTCACCGCGACCAAATCACCGTACTTCACCGTGAGGTTGGAGACGAAGAGCATGGTGCGTTATGTCCTTCGGCGATAAATAGATTAATCTCCACGCCATATTCCCATGCCCCTGTGATGAATTCAGCCTTAGCTGAGCCGGGATGAAAGACGGGCGGGCTGAGGGGCTCATTCTCAATTTTAAAAATCTCCCGAGATTATCACTGCGCAGCCCTTTTAAGTAATGGACTGGAAGATACAACTATGATAAGTGCAAAGGAGGGAGTAAAGGTGGAATCATTCGTTATGGCTCACGATGATAGCGATGAAATTGTCCTCACGCTTGCCAGGGCCTTTAACGTCGCGACGGGGGACACGAAGGTCGCAATCGCACGGGCCATGCTTGCCCTGCTGAACAATTAGGATTCCGAGGTGTCGACGATGACTTCGTAGGTGAGCTCGCACCCGCTCCTGCGGAGCATGGCGCTTATGG
>WAOY01000166.1 GCA_015520985.1 DHVE2 group archaeon | reverse complement strand
CCCAGGAAATCCCTGCGCCGCGAAATCGGCATCGCTGTTTATCCTTATTGGCGTATGTGGCGCCGGTGGAGCTCTCAGATCCCCCGAGGCCATCGCGGGGGTTAGAGCCATAGATGCTGCCGCGAGGATAAGCAACACCACGCACGATTCTTTCAATCCCCTCAACATCATCACCGCGAAACCCATGGTTTGCTTTTTATATAAACTTTGGGTAAATTCTCCCGGATTCGCATCGCACCGTTGGGGAAAAATTTTATAGGTGGAATTCATTAACTCATCCGGTGATTGAAATGGCAGTGGGCTTTGTGTTGATAAGCACGGCACCGGGGAAGGAGCATGAGGTTTACGAGAAGCTCAAGGAGCTTCCAGAGATCGTCGAATTGCATCCCCTCTTCGGAGAGTTCGACCTGATCGCGAAGATAGAGACCAAGGACTACAACGAGCTCGGAAGGATCGTGGTAGAGAAAATAAGGATGGTTGATGGGGTAATAGACACCAAGACGCTGACGGGGATCAAGTTCTGAGGGGGATATCTATGGCATTCATCTGGACAGCGATCAGCGACGCCGGAGTCTGGACCATATTCCTGGAGACTTTCCTTCTGGTGATGTCAGTGGTGTTCATTCTCCTCGGCGCCCTGACAGCGTACTTTGGCAGTGGAAAAAGCAGGATCGCCGGGATATCCCTGGCAATAGTGGGCGTCGTTATCCCCCTGATAATGTACTTCCTCTACTGGGCCAAGGAAGTGGGGCACTTCACCAACGACCTCCTGCTTCCCGGTCTTATATACGTTGGTGGTGCCCTGGTGGGCCTCATCGTCGGGTTCCTGGTCTTCCTTGGCATAATAATGAAGACCTAAATTTTTTTATACCTTTTTCCTATCCGCGAGCATGGGTGTGTGCGTAATTCTCGGGAGCAAATCCGATTTTGAGAAGGCAAAGAAGGCCCTGGCGATTCTCGAGGAATTCTCTGTCCCATACGAGATACACGTCGCTTCTGCGCACCGCACGCCAGACCTCGTCAAAGAAATAGTGGAGAACACGGAGCACGAGGTCTTCCTCATATTCGCAGGGCTCTCCGCGGCGCTGCCCGGGTTCGTGGCATCGCTTACCGAGAGGCCCGTGATAGGCGTGCCCCTCTCCAGCATCGTGCCCTTTGATTCCCTGCTGAGCATGGTGCAGATGCCCAAGGGCGTGCCCATAGCGGTGGTGGGCGTGGACAACGTTGTAAACGGGGCATTGATGTGCGTCGAGATACTATCTCTCAAGTACCCGGAGCTTGTGGAGAAGATCCGTGCTTATCGAGAGAGGATGCGTGAAAAGGTAATACGCGATGATGAGGAGGTTCGTGCAAATGTTCAATCCTGAAACGTTCGTGAAGGAAAAGGTCGAGGAGATAAAGAACCAGGTTAAAGGTCGAGCGATAATCGCCTGCTCCGGTGGCGTGGACAGCACGGTCGCCGCCAAGATCGTGGAGATGGCAATACACGAGAATCTCCTCGTCGTTTTCGTGGATACTGGCTTCATGAGGAAGGACGAGGCGAAGAAGGTCGAAGCGTTGTTTCGAAGGGCAGGGTTCAATTACCGCATCGTGGACTCCTCGAAGGAGTTCATTGAGGCTCTAAGGGGCGTGACGGACCCTGAGGAGAAGAGGAAGAGGATAGGGGCGAAGTTCATAGAGGTGTTCGAGAGAATAGCGAAGGAATTCGGGGCGGAGTACCTGGTGCAGGGCACCATCGCGCCGGACTGGATCGAGAGCGGCGGCGGATTGAGGGATACGATAAAATCGCACCACAATGTCGGCGGCTTGCCGGAGAAGATGAATCTGAAGTTAGTTGAGCCGCTCCGCGATCTATACAAAGATGAGGTTCGCAAGGTCGCGAGGTACCTGGGCATAGAAACCGCGGAAAGACAGCCCTTCCCCGGACCCGGTCTCGCCATAAGGATAATAGGCGAGGTGGACGAGGAGAAACTCCACATAGTGAGGGAGGCGAATGCCATAGTGGAGGAGGAGGTCGAGAGATACTACGACTTCGAGTCCAGGCCCTGGCAGTACTTCGCCGTTCTCTTGCCCCTTCGCACCGTTGGGGTGCACGGCGACAAGAGGGCATACGGATACACGGTGGCGATTCGCATGGTTGAGAGCCTCGACGGGATGACCGCTGCGTACTTCAAAGCGCCCCACGATCTCCTGGAGAGAATTGCCATAAGGATAACCACGGAGATAAAGGAAGTTAATCGCGTGGTGTACGACATAACCAACAAGCCCCCGGGGACTATCGAGTGGGAATAGAGTCCAGGAAGTCGATGTACCTGTCCAGCTTCGCAACTATTTCCTCCGCTTTTTTCACCTTGAATATGAGGTACATGGGCGTGAGCTCCGCCCCGGACGGCGATTTCACCTCTTCAACGTCTTTGTCGTGGAGTATGGACACCTTCACCTCCGGGCGGAAGGTGACGAGCACATCGTAGCCGCGGTACTTGAAGATGAGGTCATCGCCGCTCTCCCTGGCTTTGAACATGCCCTTGATCTCATTCTTCAGCTTCTTTTTCTTCGCCACCAGGCTGAAAATCGCGTAGATTATGACTGCGAAAATCCCGAAGATAACGAGCAGCAGAAGCAGGGCGATGAATACGGGATCCATGGTGTGCCATGGGAAAGAATATATATGGTTTTTCCCATGCAACGGCGCCCACCTGCCATGCCCCTCCCGAGCAATGAGGGAGGAACCACCCGGTGGGCAAAATTTTAATAAAATCCTTTCTATGCTCTTCTGTGAAGAGGGTAACAGTGTTTGCGAAGCCGCAGGATTCTGAGAGGATTGAGAAGACCCTTGATGGGCTCGTTTATTACCGTGAAGTCGTTGAAAATGCGGTGAAGTACGTCGCCTACGTCCCCGATGAACTGACAGACGAAATAGTGGACAAATTGAGGAATTCTATAGATTTGAGGTACAGGGAGAGTTCAATCGCGGTTGAATCGCAGGATTTCGTTATATCCTCCGCCTTGAAGAGGATGGACAGGAAGAAGGTCCTCATATCCAGGCCCCCGGTGGAGCGGTTGATTTCCTCCGCTAAGAAGTACTCGCGCATAGATCCCCTTTACCTTCTCCTAACCACCATCGCCGGCCTAATCGCCATGACCGGACTCTTTCTGAACAACGTTGCCATAATAATCGGTGCCATGCTTCTCTCCCCGCTCTTAGGCCCCATATACAGCTTCGCCATAAACATAGCAGTCGGGAGGGCTGACGACGCCGGGAGGAGCGTGGGGAACATCCTCCTCTCCCTCTTCTCCGTTATGCTTCTGTCATTCCTTCTCACCTATGTCCTCTCCTTCTTTTACCCCCTACGCTTAACACCTGAGATTATCCTGAGGTTCGACACGAACCCCATCTACCTCCTCATGGCGTTTCTCCTGGGCTTCGCCGCAGTCCTGGCGCTGTACAAGGGAATTTCGGAGAGCATCGCTGGCATAGCCATTGCGGCCGCTCTCTTGCCACCTGCCGTTGTTGTGGGCATAGCGCTATGCTTATCCCCCGGAGATTCCCTCAAGCCCTTCCTCATGACCCTGGAGAACCTCCTGGGCCTCCTCGCCGGCGCGTTGGTCGCGATACCCGCGCTGAGAATCGGGCCCCGATACTACTATGAGAGGGAGAAGGCAAAGATCTACATGGTGCGCGTGGCCGTGGTTATTGCCATACTGGGTGTGATAATTCTTCTCCTCTCCCTGCTGGGGGCCTAGCAAGAATTGAAAGCGCAAACGCAAAACCAGCGAAAAACCCGCAGGGAAGCGGGCCAGGAGGGATTCGAACCCCCGACCACGGGATTAAGAGTCCCGCGCTCTACCTGGCTAAGCTACTGGCCCGTAATGAGGCGTATAGATAACACCCATATAAACCTTTTTGATTAACCGCAACTCGTTAAATCACACCACGGATGCGACGAATATCTCAAAAATCATCCAGATGGATACGAGTTTCGGAAAAGGTAATATATATACAATCAATCCCCCACCTATGCCCTCTAACGGTGGAGCATCCAGTTACGCCTTTGTGAGCGTGGTGAGTTTCATCACCTGGCTAGCGCTGACATTCTCACCGGGGATGAGTCTGGATGCGTTTGTCCAGGAGGTCATGGTGGGGTTGATCGTGGCTCTGGTGGTTGCGGCGCTCACCTACAGGTATCTCCCAAACGCATCCGTGAGGTATTTTCATCCCAAGCGTCTCGCTTACCTGTTCATCTACGCAATAGTGTTCATATGGGAGATGATCAAAGCGAACTTCAACATGGCGAGGATCGTTCTTAGCCCCAAACTCCCCCTCAAGCCTGGAATCGTGAGGATAACCACGGATCTGGAGTCTGATTTCTCCAGGCTTCTTCTGGGCAACTCCATAACCCTCACCCCGGGAACCATGACCATGGAGGTGAAGGGCAACGAGCTTTACATTCACTGGGTTCAGGTCTGCGACGACCTGAGCCAGGCTGGAGATATAATAAAAGGCGCCTTCGAGAAATGGCTGAAGGGGGTGTTCTCGTGAACTACTTCTACCTTGGCCTGATCGTACTCCTGGCGGTGGCTACTTTCCTCGCGCTGTACCGCCTTCTCCGGGGCCCCAGTGCCGCGGACAGGATGGTTGCCCTTGACGCGATAACCAACGTGACCGCAGGGCTCCTTATGGTAATTGCACTTATCTCTGGCAGGTTCATATATGTGGACGTGACCCTTGTGTTCGCGATACTCTCCTTTATAGGGCTGATCGTGGTGGCGCGCTATATGGAGGGAGGCATATGATTGAGGAGATTCTTTATTACATCGGCCTCGCGCTCTGCTACTTCGGCGCGATTTTCTTCATCCTCGGAGGCATAGGCCTAGTGAGGATGCCGGACGTGTACAACAGGATGCAGGCATCCACCAAGACGACGACCCTGGGCCTCATGTCCATAGTGCTCGGCGTGGGTCTAATGCAGCCCTACTGGATAGTCAAGGCAATAGTGATCAGAATCTTTATAGCCCTCACTGCCCCCGTGGGCGCAAGCGCCATGGCTCGCGCCGCGTACAAATCAGGCATACCCCTCTGGGAGGGCACAGTCATAAATCAGT
>WAOY01000165.1 GCA_015520985.1 DHVE2 group archaeon | reverse complement strand
CCATAACGATAACCACCCTGGACGATAACCTCGCTAAGAAGATGGAGCCCTTTGCCCCCTCGCCAGAAAGGAGGCTGCGGGCCATCGAAATTCTCAAGGCGAAGGGCATTCCCGTCGCGGTGCGCGTGGACCCGCTGATCCCGGGGATAAACGACTCCCCGGAGGATTTGAGAATCCTCGTGAAAGAACTCGCATCCCTGGGCGTGGATCAAATAATCTCGTCTACGTACAAGGCCAAACCGGATAACTTCAAACGCGTTGCCGGGGTGTTCAAGGACCATGCCGAGGAGCTCAGGAGGATATACTACGAGGAGAACGAGATGGTCCGCGGAAT
Source organism: DHVE2 group archaeon (assembly GCA_015520985.1). GTDB lineage: Archaea > Thermoplasmatota > Thermoplasmata > Thermoplasmatales > Aciduliprofundaceae > JAADDK01. The sequence continues at coordinate 3,669 of WAOY01000165.1, read as the reverse complement.
CCGATACGCCCCCAGGGACCTGAGGTACAGAATCCTCAAGAACCTGCGCGACCTGGCGGATGAGTTCGGGATCCCATTTTCCGTATGCAGGGAGGGGCTCGACCTGAATTCCGCACGCACATGCGATGCGAGCCACCTGGCGCGAAAGGATTAAGTTCGGCGCGCGCATTTCCCCGTGGGGATCGCGTTAATAATTGAGGAAATCGCTCTAGTGTTAATCTCCCTCGGATTGCTGGGAAGGATGCACATAGCCCTCTCCTTTCTGATTTCCCTCTCGGACGCAGGCGTCGTTATATTCTTGGCAAATTCCCTGCGGAAATGGCCCCTGCGGAGGAGCGCTGCCCTCGCGATCCTCATAGGGATTCTCTACCTTCTCTCACCAACGCATCAGGTATCCCATCTGGCCATTTTCCTTCTGGTGTCCGCGCTCTGCGTGAAAGGAAGCGGAAAATTCCTGGCTATTGCGGTGAACACCGTGGCCCTGTTCTCAATTCTTGCGATCATCGGGTCCGTTGGCATATACACCCTCGACGGTTCCGTGGATCTCTTGAGGATGACTGAACTCGCGTTCCTGATGAATCTCCTCGCAACCGGGGTTGCGCTTATAGCGGTGGGGTTCGCCTTGATGGCCGCGAAAAAATTAAGCATCGCAAAGCTGCTCGCGCCTGCAATCATAATCCTCATCATCTTCGCGGGTATGGCCGCTGTGAATCAGGGTTCGGAAATAAGCCTGAAGGATCTGAGCGTCCCGGGGAATCTCGTTATATCCGGCAGGGCTATCAGGGTCGCAAAGCTCACCGTGGCCTCTAACCTCGTCCTGGAAAATTCAGTTCTCAGCGCCCAAGAAATCCACGTAGCGGGAAGCATTACGCTCAGAAATTCAAAACTCAGCGCCGGAGGCACTTACCACGGGAGTATAATCGTGGAGAACGGTACCATATCGGACCTGAAGATAATCAACTCCACGATTAGGGGGAGTTATCTGAGCACCTGGGAGATCACCATGGATAATTGCAGCATATCCGTGGACTACATGCGCGTGTACCTTCACATGGCGATGAGGGAGGTGCGCGGTGAAATAGGGGTCCTGGACCAGAGCAACGACGGGTACTGGCTCAGGGTTGAAGATTCCAACCTGAGCATAGGGCACGCGAGAATGACCGCGATACTTGCGAATTCCACCGTTAGACTGGGATGGTCCCGCGTGTACGTGGAGAACAGGAGCTCAAAGATCATTCCTCAATCCACTTACAGGATTGACTTCAAAGATAACTCCAATCACGACATATTTGTGAACGGCAGGCGCATAGAAGCAAGTGGGGACGTTGAATTCAGCGCAATTCTGCATATCCCTGAAATCAAAGGGAGGGGGGAGGTATTCAACGACTCCACCTCCTTGAAGATCGCCATTGACGGAAGGAACTACACCCTACCATATTACTGGTGGGCAATGGTCTACGACGGGGACCTGAAGGTGAACGAAACAGCGGAGAGAATCCTGGAGCCAGGCGAATCCGCGGCGGGAAATTCCGACACAATATACTTCTTCCACAGAAAAAGCGGGTGCTGCCCCTACGACGAGATCTCGCAGGTTCAGATCGCGGGAAAGGTTGAGAACATCACCATACTTGGAGCCAGGGTCGTGGGAGAGGATGTAGAGGTGAAGAACTCCACGTTCTACGACTCGCGCATACTTCTCAAGAAGGGGAGATTTGAGGATTCCACGCTCATCGGAAGCTTCGTTCAGCTGAGGCGTGGAAAGGGCGATTCAAATCTGGCTGTGAAGAATTCCGCCCTATTGAACACTGCACTCATTCAGGAATCTCCTCCTTGGGATGAATTCAAAAATACCTCCGCGTATATCAAGGCGGAGCACGACTGGCGCAGTTACGCGCACGGGGATATACGCGTGGAAAAATCCAATCTGTTTTCCTCGTACATCAACCTGTACAACGTTACCATGTCCCTCGAGGATACGCTCATCATGCCAGAAATGACGCTTTCCCTCTCAAATTCCAACGTAGCCGGGGGCACGGTGATAGGCGGATTATCGGGGATAATGTTTGAAGAGTGGACCCCCGCGCATGATAATGTGGTAAACGTGACGGTCATCGGCTACAAGTTCGGGATCATCGGGCTCGGAGATGCGAGCATAGACGTTGAGAATTCGCATATATCCGGCGAGGTCAGCGCGATGTTATCCGGTGCAAGCGCAATGGTATGGGGAAGTGAACTTCACGGGCCGGTGGTGCTCTACGGATCAAAGTTAGATGTAGACAGAACGGCAGAGACGGTGATATGCTTCGAAAATTCCACATTCTCGGGAAGCGCTGCCAGGGTGCTGGCGTACAACTCCACCATGGAGAGCATCGTGATGAATTCCATCGCCGTGAACACCGGGCTGCGCATCGGAGCGTTCCGAACGGGAAACCTGGGAGATCCCATGCTCGTCCTTTTCCTCGCAACATTGTTTCTCCTCCCCGTAGACAGGCGAAGATTGCTTTTGCTCCTTCTCTCCCCCCTGCTGTTCATGCTCCCTGCGATATCCATTGCGGCTTTCCTCATCATAATCGCGGCTATTCTCCTCCCTGAAAAACGCGTTCCACATTGGGAAATCACCGTCTCATATGCTGCTTACCTCCTTCTCTTCGTCCCGATGCTTTACTCCAGGAACGTGATGCTCATAGCCCCTCTCAAGATCCTGATACCAGTGATCCCCTTTATGAGGAAACGCTGGGCCTCGCTGCTGGGGTTCTCCCTGGTGATAATCCAGGCAATTATCATCCTCCTCGCGCCTGCCTTATGATCTCCCTGGCCAGGCGCTCCCCTATGCCCGGAATTCTTCTTAGATCTTCAACGCTCGCCTTCTTCAACTTGTCAATGGAATCGTAGCCGTAATCAAATAGACGCCTCGCTCGAACTCTGCCAATACCCCTGAGGGACACAATTGGCAGGAGCTCCTCGCTCACCCCGTACCTCACTCTCAAGGTTAACTTCTCCACCTCGCGCACATAGGGGTAGCGGAGCACTTTCCCCATCTCACCGAAGGAGTAAAGGAGCCACTCCGCCATCTCGGCGATTGCGTGAAGATCTCCGGGGCCCACGTCGTAGTTCGCCACGATCATGTCCTGCGGCACTTCGTTCATCCAGTCCTGAAGGAGCAAGGCAGTCTTGACTGCATTGAAGAAGCGGTCGTAGGGGAGGTCAAATTCCTCCAGCGCAAGATCATGCACTGCGGCCTCGCTGTATAGCCTGTCGAGCTCGCTCCTTTTAGCGCGAACAACCCGCATGTCCGGCGTGGAGGCGATTGTATGAAGGACGCAGAACTCGTCGAAGGGCATGTCCAGGCATTTTCGCATAAGGATTGCGCTCTCCGGGTCAATATACAGGTCGGACACCCTCTTGCCCAGGGGTGTAGCCATTATGAACTTCCGCTCCTCCACGAACCCGTGCTCCTCCAGGAAATCAACCACGCGATCCACTTTGCCCCTGAGGTTCTCGGCGGGCATCTTGAACCCGTAGAAGGTCCGGGAGAAGAATTCGATGATGTCCTCCCGGGAATTCGCGAGATCGCTTGCTATCAGGGAGAGGACGTGTATCCTCAGGGCGCGGTCGCTGGACAGTTGAGATTCTATGTCCTCAAGTTCCCCGCGGATGTACATCTCCATG
>WAOY01000164.1 GCA_015520985.1 DHVE2 group archaeon | reverse complement strand
GTACTACGTTGTCCGCGCCAAGGCAACGGTGCTCGCCACCGGCGGCTGGGGCAGGTTGCACAGAAGGGGGTTCCCCACGACGAATCACTACGGTGCCACAGCTGACGGTCTTGTCATGGCGTACCGCGCCGGTGCTAGGCTCCGTGATTTGGATTCGGTGCAGTATCACCCCACGGGAGCTGCGTATCCCGAGCAGATCGTGGGGTTGCTCATCACCGAGAAGGTCCGAGGTATGGGAGCTACGCCTGTGAACAAGTACGGTGAGCCCTTCGTGTTCCCCCTGGAGCCCAGGGATGTTGAAGCGGCCGCATTCATCCGCGAGTGCTATGGCCGCGGCAATTGCGTTACGACTCCCACGGGCATGAAGGGAGTCTGGCTCGACTCACCCATGATAGAGATGCTCCACGGCGAAGGAGCCATAAGGAAGAACCTAGACGCCATGTACCGCATGTACAAGCGCTTCGGAATAGATATGACCAAGGACCCCATACTGGTGTTCCCCACGCTGCACTACCAGAACGGAGGCGTGGAGATTAACGCGGATGCGCAGGTCCTCAAGGGCGATGGCTCCCCGTACCCAAGGTTCTTCGCCGGAGGCGAGGTTGAAGGTGGGGTGCACGGCAAGAACCGCCTCATGGGGAACTCGCTCCTGGATTACAACGTCTTCGGACGTCGCGCCGGCATAAGCGCGGCTAAGGTAGCGAGGAATTCGGGCAAACCTTCGAAGTTATCCCTGGACCACGTGAAGAAATTCACCGAGGAGGTAAAGCGCATCAACGTGCCCGCCTGGAGGAGGTCGCCAATTCTCCTGCCGGACTACCGCGGGAAGAGGGTGCTGGCGAGGAAGATAGACCTCCCCATAATGGAGTGAGGTGCTCGCATGAGAATCCTGCTGCACGGGTGGGAGACCTCGCATCGCATGGGCGTCCCGGAGATCTGCGACGCGATGAAATCCATCGTGACGAAGATGGGCCACGAGTACGTGCCCAATGAGAGCAAGGTGATATGCGCCGAGGCCATAGGCTTCCTGGGGTACGACAACCTCACCGACGACTTCGCCAGGGCCACGGTGAAGGAGATTGAGGAGAAGGTGAGCAAGGAGGACATAGATTTAATCCTCACCGCCTACGCCGCACCGTACGCCGCGTGGAGCAAGGAGCGCGAGGGGTTCCTTGTGAAGAGGGGCTACGAGCTCCCCGTGCCCATAGAGCACATCTCCACCTTCCTCTACAAGAACCTTGACAGGCTGAAGTTCAGGCCGCTGGAGATGAAGGTGCTGATGCACGACGGCTGCACCCTGGGGCGCAAGATGCGCGTCGTTGAAGAGCCGAGGAAGGTGCTGGAGAAGATCCCCAAACTGGAGTACGTGAACTTCGACCACCCCGAGCTGTACGTGAAGGAGAGGAACCTCAAGCCCTGGGACATATCCGCGTGCCCCGGTGGCTGGCTGGACTTCAGCATTCCAGAACTCATGCCCTACGTGGCCGCCAACGTGATCCGCGAGTACGCTCTGCCCAGGGGAGTGGACACCATCGTGACGACATGCGGGAACGGGTACCACGCCTTCAAGGCTGGGGTGAAGCACGGGAACTTCAACATAAAAGCGATGGCGTATCCGAACCTCATAGACCTTGCCCTCGAGGGGGTGGAGTGAATGATCGACCAGGTCCACGAGGAGTACATCAGGAGAATCATCGAGTACGGCGCAAAGAGCGAGAAGGTTCGCATAGCATTATCCCGGGCGATAAAGGCCTTTGAAAATAACCGCAGAAATGCGCTGGGCATGTTTCCCCACACCATAGACATGGCGAAGGAAGTCCGAAAAATCAAGGAGTACAGCATAGAGCATATGGACGAACTAGTGAAGAAGGCATGCGAGAGCATAGAGAGGAACCACGGCCACTGCTACATCGCGAAGACGAAGGAGGAGGCGCTCAGGATAATCGGTGAAATCGTCGGAAGCGGTAAAACGGTGGTGAAGAGCAAGAGCCTCACGAGCGAGGAAATCCATCTCCGCGAGTACCTGGAGGAGAGGGGCAACGAAGTGTACGAAACGGATTTAGGCGAGTTCATCGTGCAGCTGATGGGAACGAGGCCCACTCACATCCTGGCGCCTGCCATCAACGTGCCCCGCGAGGATGTGGCGAAAATCCTGAGCAAGTTCATGAAGGAGAAGGGGATAATCGAGGAAGATTTGGATGAGCAGAACATCCAGGAGATGGTTGCGGTCGTTCGCAAATTCCTCCGCGATAAGTTCTTCACCGCGGATGTGGGGATAAATGGCGCGAATGCCCTGGCCGCGGACACGGGCACGATGTTCATAATAGAGAACGAGGGGAACGCGAGGCTGAGCATAGGCGCGCCGCCTGTGCAGATTGCGCTCATCGGTATGGAGAAGATTGTGCCCACCCTCGAGGATGCCTTCAAGGTGACGGAGGTCACATGGAGGTACGCCAATTACACCGTGCCCGCTTACGTGAACCTCATATCCGGACCAAGCAAAACGGGAGATATAGAGAAGGTCATCACCTACGGGGCTCACGGGCCCAGGGAACTGCATGTAATAATTCTGGACAACGGCCGCACGGAGATGCACGAGAAGGGCTATGATGAAGCCCTCTACTGCCTGCGCTGTGGCACCTGCCTGTATGAGTGCCCCATATATGCCGTAACGGCCGGATTCTTCGGCCAGCAGTACATGGGTGGTATAGGCGCGATATGGGACGCCTTCACCACCGTGGGCCTTGAGAAAGCAAGCCCCATCGCCTACACATGCGTGCGCTGCGGAAAGTGCAAGGTGATGTGTCCCCTCAACATAGATATCCCCGGCATGATAGCGAAGCTGCGCAACGATGCCCGCAAGGAGGGCTACGTGCCGAAGATCGTCCGGGACTTCGCCGCGGAGGTGGAGGAGTTCATCAGGGAACAGAAGTGACCAGGAAAGTATAAGGTGGAGGAACGCATGCGAAGAGCCGGTGATATGCCATGAGCGATGACATAGGCGAGAAGGCAAAGGAACTGCACAGTTTCTACAGGGGCAAGGTACAGACGATGCCCAAGGTTCCCGTGCAGAGCAGGGAGGACCTGGCTGTCTGGTACACTCCGGGCGTGGCCAAACCGTGCCTGGAGATTAAGGAGGACCCGGAGAAGGTGTACGAGTACACAAACAAGGGGAACACCGTCGCGGTGATAAGCGACGGGACGAGGATCCTCGGCCTTGGAGACATAGGTCCCCTCGCAGGGCTTCCCGTGATGGAGGGGAAGGCGCTCCTCTTCAAGCACTTCGGCGGCGTCGATGCCGTTCCCATAATGATAGACTCCAAGAACCCGGACAAGTTCATTGAAGTGGTGAAGCTAATAGCGCCCTCCTTCGGGGGCATAAACCTGGAAGACATATCCTCGCCCAAGTGCTTCTACATCCTGGACCGGCTCCGCAGGGAATTGGATATTCCCGTGTGGCACGACGACCAGCAGGGCACCGCCACAGTCGTTCTTGCTGCTCTCCTCAACGCGCTCAAGATAGTGGGGAAGAAAATAGACGAGATCACTGTGGCCGCCTTCGGCGTAGGGGCCGCGGGATTCGCAACGCTCCGACTCCTGGTGGAAGCGGGGGTGGACCCCGGGAACATTAGGGTGGTGGAAATCGTCAATCGCGAACCCACGGTGCTGCACCAGCACATG
>WAOY01000163.1 GCA_015520985.1 DHVE2 group archaeon | reverse complement strand
TGTCCACCCTGGGAAAGTAGTACCACCTCACGTCCTTTCTCTTGACCAGATAGAATTTCTTCTTCTCCGCGTCAACCACGAGCACCGAACCGCAGTACGGGCAAACAGAGACCTTTGCCCTGCTCTTGTCCTCGAGCTGCGCGTAGCACGTGGGGCACTGCCAGGGGAACCTCATGCGAAGGCCTCCATCACCGCCTGCGCCATTCTCAGGGCTCTCACGTTCTCCTTCACATCGTGCACGCGGAATATGCTGGCGCCGTTCATCAGCGAAATCACATTCGTGGCTATTGTCCCTTCCAATCTTTCGCTGACATCCAAGTCCAGAACCTTACCGATGAAGCTCTTGCGGGACGTGCCCATGAGTATGGGATATCCAAGGCACCTGAAGCTCCCGAGGGAGCGTATGATCATGAGATTATCCTCCAGCCGCTTCCCGAAGCCGATGCCGGGATCCAGTATTATCCTGTCGTCCTCTATGCCGTGACTCCTGGCGAACTCCACCCGCTCACGGAAGAATCGCGTTATCTCGCCTATCACATCCTCGTAGTGGGGGTTCACCTGCATGTTCTTGGGCTCGCCCTTCATGTGCATTATAACCACTGCGGCATCGTACTCTCTCGCGATTTCCGCCATACCTTCCCTGCGCAGCCCGTATATGTCGTTCACTATGCTCGCTCCCCGCTTGAGTGCTTCTTCGGCCACCCGGGGCTTGTATGTGTCGATGGATATTGGCACCTTCAGCCCATCCAGTTCCTCGAGAACGGGTATTACGCGCCTGAGCTCCTCCTCCTCGCTCACGGGCTCGGAGAAGGGACGGGATGATTCACCTCCGATGTCGATTATATCCGCGCCCTCCTCAACCATGCGGTGCGCATGCTCCACCGCCCTATCAACACTCAGGAATTTGCCTCCATCTGAGAAAGAATCCGGGGTCACGTTGAGAATCCCCATTACCCTGAAGGGAGGCATTCTGATCCTCCACCCCCCTGCCCTCACCTCGTACTCCCGCCTCTCCAGGTTTTCCAGGCATACCTCTATCTCTTCCGCCATCTTCGCGCCCTTGAAGGGCTGCATCTTCATCTTCTCCGCGAGTATCTGGAACTGCCTCTTAGTTCCGAAGAGTATCGCGTCGGTGGTGTCGCAGGTAAGCGAGGCGGTGCACCAGGGGAGCGCGCATTCCATGCCCGCGGCGAGGGCCTCCTGCTTCAGAATCAGGGCACCTTTGAGGGGGAGGTTTTCGAGGCGTATCTTGTAGAATTTCCCCTTCCTCGCCATTATCTCTATTCCCTCGGGGGAAACGCCGATCCTTTGCATCTCCCTCTCGAGGTCCGCAATGGCCCTTGGATTGAACATAAAAAGGGAAATGGTGGAAGGAATTTAACTCTTCCCTTTCTCGCGGATGTGCACGTCCATCTGCGGGTACGGTATCTCTATGCCCTCCCTGGCGAATTCCTTTAGGATTTTCTGGGTTATCTCCCCCTTAACGGCCCAGTAGTCGGAAGTCTTCGCCCAGGGCCTGAGCTGCAGCTTGATGGACGAGTCCGCTAGCTGTGATATGACCACGCTTGGTGCAGGATCGTCCACAACGAGTGGGTGCTCCCTCATTACCCGCATCGCGATTCCCATCGCTTTGTTAAGGTCGCTCTCGTAGGATATGCCCACATCTATGTCAACCCGCCTTACAGGCTTCCGGGTGTAGTTCACTATGCTGGCACCCCACACCAGTTTGTTGGGGATCATTATGAACTTGTTGTCCGGCGTGGTGAGCGTGGTGGACATTATCCCCACCGCCTCCAGTGTACCGGATAGCCCGTTCACCTCAATGTAATCCCCGATGTCGAATGGCTTGAGCATGGCTATCCAGAAACCGGCGAAGATGTTTGTCATGGTGTCCTGCATTCCGAAGCCCAGTATCAGGCCAATTATCGCGGACAGGCCCAGCACTATGGCGCTAACGTCAACGTGAACTATGGGGAGTACCGCGAGGAGAACCAGCACTATGAGCAGGGCTTTGATGAACCGTGCCATGAACTCTATGAGGAGCTCCGGAAGCTTCGTCCGCCTAAGGGATTTCTTGAACAGCCATATCACCACGGTCACGATCACGTAGCCTATCAGAAAGGCGATTACCGCTATGATTATCTCCATAACCGACGCCCCGATGTAGGGTAGCGGCGCATCCAGGTCAAAACCAAACAGTACAACCATATTCCACACCTCCTTTGATGCAAATAGGCGTGCAGGTATAAATAACTTTTTAAAAATACCTTGCTATGTGTGATCAAGGCAGAGAAAAGTTATTAAATGTGGAGCCATATTAACTACACCGTGATGTACGTCGCCCCCTTAGGCGTTAAGAACCTGGACGAATTCATTCCCGGCGTGGGGACCACATCGCTGAACCTTCTTTACGGTCCCCCAGGCATCGGTAAGACGATATTCGCCATACAGTTCCTCGCGTATGGCGCCAGGCGGGGGGAGAACGTACTATACATTTCCCTGGATGAGGCAGCCGCAGACGTGCGCAGGGACTTTGAAAACATGGACATATACATAGATGAGCTATACGTCTTCGACGCGGTCCCCCTAACCGCGGGGAAGACCGAGGTAAAGCCCGTGAGGGAGGTAACGCCCATAACGAGGCTCACGAGGATGAAAGATGTGGGGCAAAAGAAAAAGCTCTTCGAGGCGGATATACTGTCGCTCAAGTCCACACTGAAGAACGTCTTTGACAGGCAGAAGTTCGACAGGGTCGTGGTGGATTCCATCACCTCGCTGAGATACTTCTACATGAGGGGAATTATCCCGGATTCAGGCGTACATTCTTTTATGCGGTTCCTCCTGTCCAACAGCAACGCCGCCGTGCTGGTGGTGGCGGAGGATTTCGACGACCTGCTCATCGAGAAGTCCCTCGCAGACAACGTGTTCCGCCTTGAGTACGACAGGAAGGGCGTGAAGTTGATTGCGGAGAAAACCACGGTTAACTGCACCATGGACACAGTGCCACTTGTTCTTACAAATAGTGGGTTCTCGGTGGACGAGAGGTTCTACCTCAAGTACGTCAAGAAGGGGGGTGGGAGATGAGGGTCAAGTTCGGCATCACGGGCCTTGACAAGATGCTCGGCGGGGGGCTTCTGGACCGCAAGGTTTACCTCTTAGTTGGAGACACGGGGAGCGGAAAAACGCTCCTCGCGCTGCGCTTCCTCCTGGAAGGGTTAAACAACGGGGAAAACTGCCTGTACATAGCGGTGGACAAACCCCCCTCGGTGGTGCTCCAAACCGCCATGCTCGGCTTTGGCTGGAATCTGAGTGCGCTGCACATAATGGACGCGGTGCCCAGCGAGGCGCTTTATTCCACGACGCCGTCCATAAGGGACATCACCGCCAAGGGTGAGATTACCAGGGCACATGAGGGAAAGAAGAAGGTTGAGAAGGGCGAGCTGAGCGTGGAGGGCCTGAGCATAAAACTCCTGGATCACATGAAGAGCGTGAGGTACCACCGCATTGTTCTGGACTCCCTCAGCATCTTCAAGAAGTTCGCCGTGGAGGAAGACAAGGAGATGATGGGGATCCACAAACTCTTCAACTTCCTGAAGCAGACAGGGGCGACGACGGTGATAACCACCTCAAAGGACACGGACCTGAGGGCGGAGTACCTCCTGAGCTCAGGCGTGATCGAGATAGAGAAGAAGAGGGGAAACGCCGGGTTCGAGAGGTACATACGTATTGCGAAGATGAGGGGAAGCGACTACGACAAGAAGCAGAAGAGGATGTACATCACCGAGGATGGCATCTTCGTGCTCAGATGAAAGCTTATATACCTGAAAATTTATAATCACGGGAATGCAGTACAGGATCCCCAGCGACGAGGAGATTGCGAAGGCTGTTCTGAAGGTGCTCAGGTCCAAGCACGTGGTGGAGTCCCAGGCCGAGCTTCTCCGGGAGGTGATGAAGCACCTCACCCGGGTCAACGGGGAGTACAGGCTCAGCGGGAAAAGGTTGAGGAAAATCGCCCTGCGGATCCCGGAGGTGAAGGTGGAGATACGGTGCAAGATAACCGACAGGCTCGTTGATTCTCTCGACACCTGCCCCGTCTGCGGGGAGAGGATGGAAAAGATAGAGAACATGACCCTGGAGGGAGAGAGAATAACTATAGGATTCCGCTGCACCTTCTGCCCCTACTGGACCGGAAGGAAATTGAGAGTGCCAACGAGGTACATCTTCAGGCTGCGTTAGACCCAGCCGACCCTCTCGAGTTCCCTCTCCTTCTTGGTCTTCTTCTTGAACTCCTTGTAGTGCTTCTTGCACAGGTGCACCTTGCTCCCCCTGCCCCCCAGGTCGAAGATCTTCTCAGCCTTTTTCCTGGCAACGGTCTTAACGGCTTCCTCCTCGCAGCCCACCACGTCGCAAACCTTCTTCTTCTCGGCCATGCACGGTAATCGGCGTGGAAGTAAAAAACTTTGCGTGGAAAAGATTTAAAACCCCGATGGCATGCTCTACCCATGGAAGACGTGTGGGTCGAGAAGTACCGCCCCAAGAGCCTGGATGAGGTGGTGGGGCAGAAGGAGATCGTGGAGAGATTGAAGTCCTACGTTAAGGCTAAGAGCATGCCGCACCTTCTCTTCGCTGGCCCCGCTGGAACAGGGAAAACCACGTGCGCCATCGCCCTTGCTCGAGAGCTCTTCGGGGAGAACTGGAGGATGAGTTTCCACGAGCTGAATGCCAGCGACGAGAGGGGCATAAACGTGGTGAGGACGAAGATAAAGGAATACGCGAGAACCGCCGCGCCCAACGACGTGGGCTTCAAGATAATCTTCCTGGACGAGGCAGACGCCCTAACCCCGGATGCCCAGGCGGCGCTGCGCCGCACCATGGAGATGTACTCCAAGACCTGCCGCTTCATCCTATCGTGCAATTACTCGTCGAAGATAATCGAGCCCATCCAGTCGCGTTGCGCCGTGTTCCGCTTCGCGCCCCTCAAGCCCGAGGACATCAAGGAAAGGTTGAAGTACATAGCGGAGAAGGAGGGGAAGGAGATAGATGAGAAGGCGCTGGATGCGATAGTGTTCATCTCCTCCGGGGACATGCGGAGGGCCATAAACATCCTGCAGATGTCCGCTGCGATTTCAGACAGGATCGATGAGAACACGGTTTACAAGGCCACTGGTCTGGCGAAGAAGGAGGACGTGGAGGAAATCATAAAGAAGGCCATCGAGGGCGACTTCATAGCCGCCAGGAACATGCTTCAAAGGCTCCTGGTGGAGTTCGGCCTGTCGGGGGAGGACATAATAAAGCAGATACACAGGGTGATCTACGAATTACCGATCGAGGATCGCCTGAAGGTAGAACTTCTGGACAGGACTGGCGAGATAGAGTTCAGGATGGTTGAGGGCGCCAACGAGAGGATACAGCTAGATGCCCTCCTCGCCTACTTCACCCTGGCGGGGGAGAAGAGGAAATCACAGGAATTCCCCTAATAGTTTTTTGCCCCATTCCACAAGCTCTTTTGCTTTCTTTTCGCTGCGGGAATCAGAGAAAATTCGCACGACGTCCTCG
>WAOY01000162.1 GCA_015520985.1 DHVE2 group archaeon | reverse complement strand
TATTACAACGGTACGGCAAATCTGATATCCTCCTACGACGGATCACTCAAATGGCTCCGTGCCGGAACCTTGGACAACGGCACGGTTATCTCCGTGATCAACAACATCGGAAAGCACAGTGGGCGAATCGTGATTTTATCCTGGTCCGAGGGCTCTGTTTTGTGGGAGAGACGCCTTGGCATGGAGGGCATGGGAATTCGGACACAGGATATGTCGTTGGACGACGACGTACTTATCTCTTACCTGGCCACCAGCGGCGATGAGTGGGTTCTCTACGTTGATTTCCTGTCCCCAGATGGCACGGTTCTGGAGAGGAATGCGGTGATGCGCTCATCCACGCCCTACGGGTACGTTTTCAACCTTATCCTTGTAATGCCGGCCATGTTCCTTTTCATCTTAGGGATGATTCCCAACCTCCTCAACAAGAGGCGCGCCATGGCCGAAGGCATGACTGTATCCGCCAGGAGATTCATTTCCTATGAGCCTTACCCCCTCTTCAAGGCCATTTTCATAGTCGCAGGAGCGTTTTCCGTAATTCTCGCCTTTGCATCCGTGCTTTACATGTTCCCGGATCGCGCGCACCGCTTCTTCATCCCCCTCTCATTTTCCCTGCTGTCTATTTTTTACGGTGCTTCTTACCTTCTCGTTTTCCGCCGTGAGTTCAGAGCGTCCCCGCAACATGCGGCGGCGTATTTCATATCCATCGCCGTCCTCGCTGGTGGTGTTTTTTCCTTGTATCACATTCTCTCCGGCTCCTGGGTACAGGTGATGAATACCCTGCTCCTCCTCTCAGGGTTCGGGCTCGTCGGGATGGTGTTCATATCCGCGCTAACCTTCTGGGGGCTGGTGGCTCACAAGAACGGCATTCTTATGGTGATTGGCATACTTCTCTTCTCCGCGCCGATGCTCATATCCGTTCCTTACGTCGGCGCCACGGATTTCTACCCGTCCGTGGGCTGGGTCTACAGCATGATGGGGGAGTTCCTCCTCATCGGAATGTTCCTAGGGATTCTGCACCTCATGTTCGGTATGTCCGTGGTGCCCATAGCCAGGGAGAGCTTCATACCCGTGTCAAAGTGGAGCATGGAAGATTACCTAGACCTTGCCTTTTCCATGCACGCCCTGGCACAGCTGGCCAATGCCTTCATCCTCCTGGCAGTGGTCGGTTTCCTTCTCACCCTCTCTGCGGACTCCACGACCTTCCTCTTCGGCTTGCTCTCCCTAGGCTTCAATGACCCGACCTTCATGCCGATGATAGCGATGATCGGGGGCATGTCCATCTTCCTCGGGTTCATCGGATGGAAAGCCGCCACGAGTGCGCTCAATAACACGGAGAAACTCTTCACCAGGCCGACCAAGGTGATCGGCAGTGCCCTGTGGAGTTCGCTGAGCATGTCACTGGGCGGGCTGATATTCGGCCTGTTTTTCGGAATATCCTCGCTGGCGTTTTTCGTAGCGGCTTCCTACATCTCCTACCGCGCCTACGGGGTGCTGAGGGATAAGATAGTGGAGGGTTATGGAAGCAGGGCGGTAGAGGAGGTTGAAAAGGAGGAAGTGAAGGAAGTTCCGATAAGCAGAGACCTTGCGAAGAAATACATTGTGAACACGTCCAAATCGGAGGTCAAGATAGTGATAGGCATATCCCTCATGATGGTGTTCCTGTGGAAGTTTATCACCGATCTGCACGCAAGCTTTTCGCCAGGAGGCGCATGGAGTTTCTTAGATTCTCTTCTCCTCGTCCTCGCCCTCCTGCCCCTCATCTCACCTTTCCTGCTCAGGAAGGCGATGCAGGTAAAGGGCGATTTTTACACCCTGATGAGCAAAACATCATGGTGTGATACTCCCATAGCGATAGGCATAGTGAATATAGTGCTGGCCGCCATGCTGAGTTCACCACCGCAGATCGCCCTTGTCTCTCTGGCTACCTCGCTGTTCGCGCTCCTTGCGGTATACAGAATAAGGACGAGGGAACTGGTGAAGAGTATAGATGAAATGGGGGATGAGGACCTGAAGGTGCCGGAGCCCATGCTGAAGACCATGCTGTACTACGCGAACCAGGGTCGTGGTGAGATCTTCAAGACAACCGGGTACACCGCACCTCCAGTCGGAGGAAGTTTGGAACCTCAGGGCATACCAGTCGAATCATCCCCTGGAGAGCTCCTGAGTGTGGAGCCGGAGGAGTACCGGAGGAAGAGGGTGAAAACCATTAGGAACGTTGGAATTAGCATATTTTTCCTCCTCTCCATCTTCTACTTCTCACTGGGTCTTCTCTTCGGAGCTGCCAACATCCTCATCTTCGGCTTGGGGTACGTAGCTATAGTTGGCGGAATATTCGCCTACATTATGAAAATCAGGAGGGGCGAGGTCCCACCGATTAAGGTCTATGAAAACGGCGTGGAGTTCAGCAATTACCTCGGCCTTGTCGCCTTCTTCCGCTACGACGGTTTCAGCGGGAAGGTGCTCAACACACGCAGGGGTAAGGCGCTTGTTTTCACCAGAAAGCAGGCCCTCGGGTCTCGTGCGGTGATGTCCTTCCCCGTGTGGCCGGAACTTGAGAGGCACCTTGACATGATTCTCTCCAGGATGAAGGAGGAACTGCCGCACAGGATGACCGTGAAGATATACGACGTTGAGAAGTACAACCGCACATATTCCCGGGTATTCATAGTGGTGTACCTGGGGATTGTGGCCATGACTTTCCTGTTCTCCATTCCCTTTTTCGTCTTCGGAGGCCTGGGGTACCTCATGGCTTCGATGGGCGCCGCCTACGCCTTCCGCGCTGGCGTGCGGGTTTCCACGTACACCGCATCCCGGGTCTTCGGTGAGAAGCCCGAAATAGATAGGAGGTACGTTGTGATTCCAGTCCTCGTGGTCACCCTTCTGCTGATTGCGGGATACGTTGCCCCTGTAAACATATCCGAGGATTACTCCGCGAGCAGGGACATGGGAGAATATCGGACGATAGCTGCGGATATTTCGAACGCAACCCTGAATATCAATTCGTCCATAGCTTTCTCGGGAAAGGTGACGGTGGAGAACGCGATTCTGAACGTTACGGAGAGCGGGGTCGGGATATACATCCTGGAGAACTCCAGCGTGACGTTCCGAAACGTTACGATACGCGGTGAGCCATGGGCATTCGAATCCTACGGATCACTTCTGGCGGTGAACAGCACCTTCGTATCGCCCATGGGCGACAAAAAGCATGAGAACTGGCAGGGGGGAATGGAGATATACGGGGACGCGGAGTTCAGGGGGTGCATCTTCGAGAACGCCACCACGAACCATATTATGGCTTTCAGGTCCAGGGTCATAGTGGAGGACTCCACCTTCGTGCACTCGGGGGACGAGGGCATAGAGGGAACGTACAGCGAGGTATTTGTCAGGAACACCACCTTCTTTGATGTAAAGTGGGGCATAACCGTCTTCCAGAGCTCCTTGCATGTTGACGGTGCAACCTTCAATAACTGCAGTCATGGCGTAACACTCGTGGACTCTTCCTCGGGGGAGATACGCAACGCATCTTTTGAGAACTGCGGCACGGCCATTACCATTGACACGGGCTCCACAGTCACGATATCCTCGGTGAGCTACCGCAACGTGGAGCACAGGGTCGTGGACAATTCCCGGGATCTCAACATGACGTGCCTGCCCATCGTGGTGCTCATGGATGCTGTCCTCCTGGGAATCGGATTCGCGGGGCTGAAAAAGCGATGAATTTATTAACTCCCCGTCCCATATCCCCAACATGAAGGTTGCGATAGTTACCGGGGCCTCCAGGGGCATAGGGAGAAGCACAGCCGTGAAGCTTGCCAAGGATTACTTCGTCGTGGTGAACTATCTCAGGAATGAGGATAAGGCGATGGAGACCGTCGCTGCCATTGAGAACCTCGGAGGTAGCGCAGTGGCGATAAGGGGAGATGTGTCAAGATACGAAGATGCAAAGGATATCGTGAGCAGAGCGGCGGAATACGGGGAGATAAAGCTCCTGGTGAACAACGCGGGCGTGTACGATGTTCGCCCCTTCTCGCGCATGATGCCCAGCGAGTGGGAGCGCATAGTGGAGGTGAATCTGTACGGCGTGATGAACATGAGCCACGCCGTGCTGGACCACATGGATGAAGGGGTGATAGTGAACATATCCTCTGTGATCGGTATAAACCCCATGGCCAACGCCGCGCCCTACTGCGCCTCCAAGGCTGCGGTTATCGCATTCACGAAATCCCTCGCCGAGGAAATGTATCCCAGGATTAGAGTTATTTGCGTGGCCCCTGGGCCCACCGACACGGACATGCTGAGGAAATTCCACGGAGCGATGTTCGCGGATCCACCTGAGAAGGTGGCGGATTTCATCCTTCACGCCATAGAGAGGGGAAAGCCCGGGGACTGCCTCGTGGTGCACTGATTCATTCACTTTTTGTAGAGTATCCTGTACTCTTCCTCCTCTATGTACTCGGTGTAGTGTGGACAATCTTTGTTCTTCCCGTCGCAGGAAAATATGCCGAGTTTCTTGCAGAAGCCATCGCGCCAGTAGGCGCAGTAGCCCTCGGGGATCATGTACTTCCCGTAGTCCTCGCACTTCTCCTCGATGCACCTGAATCCCTTGTACCTCCCATGGCAGATGCCATCGGAGTCCATAAATATGCACTTCATCAGCGGGCGCGCCGGGATTTGAACCCGGGATTCCCAGCTTAGAAGGCTGGTGCCCTATCCATGCTAGGCCACGCGCCCTGCTCGTTGATGGGAAGCAATTATTTAACTTTTTTCGGTTTGTGCGCATTCTGTGTTAAAATTTAAATAGTATGGCCACGATTATTTGGCAATGGTTGAAAAGGTGAAAAGTGGAATTCCCGGGCTGGATCGGATCACCGACGGGGGGCTCAACAAGAATTCATCCGTCGTTGTAATCGGCTCAACAGGTGCCGGGAAGACAACCTTCGCGACGCAGTTCATCCGCAGGGGCCTGCTGGATGGGCAGGAGTGCATATTCATCAGTCTGGACGAGAACAAGGAGCAGATAATCCGCGACGCCCTGGACATGGGGTGGGAAGACATCCTTTACTTCATCCAGGAGGAG
>WAOY01000161.1 GCA_015520985.1 DHVE2 group archaeon | reverse complement strand
GTATATTACCTTCACACCGTCTATGCGCAGGATCCTCACCGCTCCCTCAGGGGGTTTCCTCTCCAGGTAATCGCCGATCTCGTCCACGACCTTCCTCTTTCTCTCCCTGGGCACTCTGACCTTCTCCTTTACCTGATAAAACTTAGGGAACTCCGCCGCTAATTCCTCTATCTCCTTCCCCTCGCCGTTCATAATACTCAGCATTCGCAGTATGCTCAGAAGGGAGTCGCCCCAGAGGTTCGGCGGGAAAACGTATTTGCCGGTCTCCTCGTACCCGAAGTCGGCGCTGTGCCTGAGCATCGCCTCGGCGATCTCGGGAGGGCCTACGGGGCAATAAAACACCGCGATGCCGTACTCCTTCGCCAGGTACTCCACGAGGGAGGATGAATTTATGGGTGTCACCATGCGCTTAGCGTACCTCCTGGCGAATATGGCACCGGTGACATCCTCGGAGATGAACTCCCTGTGGACGAAGACGACGCGGTCCGCGTCCACGTCGACTCCGGCACCAAGATCAAAGTCCTTCGCAATCCTCCCCAACTCGCGCAGGGGGGTTCTCCTGGGCTCGGAAGGCCTATTCGGAACATGCTTCCTCTCGCAGTTTATGCAGTGCACCTCTATTCCAAAATTCTCCAGAATTTTCTCCCACAGCCCAGAGGCGCTTCCGTTCGCGAGGTCGAGGGCGATGCGGTACCCGTCCACCCCCTTGATTCTCGATTCGAGGAACTTCGTGTAGTTCTCCACCGCCTCCTCCCTGGAGGGGATGGAATCTTCAACCCTATTCCACTCCACCACCCTGAAATCCCTTCGCTGGTACGCCTCCTCCACCTCGCGGGATTTATCCCAGTAGAGGTCGCGACCAGAAGAGTCAACGGCGACGATGCCCATTATCTCGGGAGGCGTGTGTGATCCCGTGGCAATTATTCCCCCGTCCATCTTATCTGCGACGTACCTGGCGAAGACGGGGAGGGGCACAATGCCCAGGTCATGCACTTCCGCCCCGGAGGAGAGGAAACCGGAAATTATCGCGTTTGCGATCATCTCCGCCCCGTGCCTGGTGTCCCGGGCCACCGCGAGTTTTCCGGGAAAAATCTTCGCGTAGGCTTTCGCTACCCCAAGGGCCAGTTCCGGGGTTATGTCCCTGTTGGTTATGCCCCGTATGCCGGCAGTGCCGAAAAGTCGCATGGGGATAAGTGGCTTTGGCTATTTATTAATTTTCGCCCCGCGGGATACCCGGGGAAACCTTTAAATCCCATGGAACACTTATTAATCGCTTTAAAATGATACACCGAGTTCGCAGGAGATGGAGTAAGGACGATATACTCTCGCTTTTCGACCCCATTATTGCGGAGTGGTTCTCCTCCAGGTACGAGAAGCTCACCGAGCCGCAGGAGTACGCCATTCCCCTTATTCATCGCGGCAAAAATGTGCTGGTGTCTTCGCCCACCGGCAGCGGGAAGACCCTGACGGCATTCATCTCCGTGATCAACGAGCTGTTCCTCCTCGCCAAGAGGGGTGAACTGGAGGACAGGATTTACTGCGTTTACATCTCTCCCCTCAAAGCCCTCGCCAACGACATACACAGAAATCTCGAGGTACCCCTTCAGGAGATTAACGAACTCGCCAGGAAAGAGGGGTACGAGGTGCCGGAGATCCGCGTGGCCGTGCGCTCAGGGGATACATCGCAGAGCGAGAGGCAGAGGATGCTCCGGAAACCGCCCCACATATTCATCACGACCCCCGAGTCTCTCGCATTAGCCCTGACTGCGCCCAAGTTCCGGGAGAAGTTCCAGGGCGTTCGGTATGTGATCGTGGACGAGATACACGAGATCGCGAGCAACAAGCGCGGTGTTATGCTCTCCCTAAATCTCGAGAGACTCGCGTACTACGCCGGGGAGTTCCAGAGGATCGGGCTGAGCGCGACGCAGGCTCCCATTGAAGAGATTGCAAAATTCCTTGGAGGATACCGCGGTGGCGAAGAGAGGGATGTGTGGGTTGTCGAGGCGAAGGTGCGCAAGGATCTCGACCTGCGGGTGATAACCCCTGTCGAAGATCTCACCCTGACCCCCTACGAGGTGGCCAGCGAGAAGATGTACGACCTCCTCGTAGATATGATTGAAAAGCACCGCACAACGCTGATATTCACAAATACGAGGAGCGGCGCCGAGCACGTGGCATACAAATTGAAGGAGAGGGGCGTGGAAAAATTAGAGGTGCACCACGGCTCCCTGAGCAAGGAAACGCGCCTGAGGGTGGAGAAGGATCTGAAGGAAGGCCTCTTGAAGTGCGTGATCTCATCCACATCCCTCGAACTGGGTATAGATATCGGGTACATCGACCTTGTTGTCCAGATTGGCTCCCCAAAGAGCGTTGCGAAGGGTCTTCAGAGGATCGGGCGCAGCGGGCACGCGTACGGCGCAAAGTCTAAAGGCCGCTTTTTAGTCTTCGAACTCGACGATCTAGTGGAGTGCACCACCCTGGTGAAGTGCGCCTACGAGGGCAAGATAGACAGGATCCGCATACCGAAGAATTCCCTCGACGTGCTTGCTCAGGTGATTGTGGGGATGAGCCTGGAGAAGCGCTGGGACGTTGACGAGGCCTTCGGGGTAATACGCAACTCCTACTGCTACCACGACCTTCCCAGGGATAAATTCATCGAAGTCCTCGAATACCTCGGCGGCCACGTGCTCGGGGATGAGTTTTACTCCAAGATATGGTACGACCCATCCGAAATGCGATTCGGGAGGAAGAGGAGCTCCAGGATGATATTCTTCATGAACCTCGGAACCATCCCGGACGAGGCGGATTACCTCGTGGTTGACGTGGAGGGAAAGAGGCTCGGGGACCTCAGCGAGAAGTTTGTGGAGAGGCTGCAGAAGGGCGATGTCTTCGTGCTCGGGGCGAGGAGCTATGAAGTGGTGCGCATAACATCCTCGCGCGTTGTGGTTCGCGATGCAACCGGGAAGAGGCCCACGGTGCCATCCTGGGTTGGCGAGATGCTCCCCCGCTCCTTCGACCTGAGCGTGGAAGTTGGAAAATTCCGGGAGTTCGTGGAGAGGAGCATAGCGAAGAGGGGCGAGGAGGAGACCATGAGGATTCTAATGGAGGATTACTACCTGGACGAGAAGGGGGCCAGGAGCATCGTTTCGTACGTGAAGGAGCAGATGCATCACGCAGTGCCCACGCACCGCCGTGTCGTTATCGAGGGCTATGTGGACCCCTCGGGCAAGTACAACATCATATTCCACTTCCCCTTC
>WAOY01000160.1 GCA_015520985.1 DHVE2 group archaeon | reverse complement strand
GATATACGGTGCAGGGAAGTCGGGAGAAAAGGCGGAGAGAATTTTGAACTGGTGCGGCGGGATTACGATGCCTCTCAGGGAAAGGAGGTCTTCCTGTCCTTTGAAGACCTGGACGAGGACTCCATCGCGGCATTTCTGCGCCTCAGGCTTCCAAGCGAGCACGCACACCGAGCAGAGATGAGGGACGCCGCGATAGTGCGCGAGGTCAAGGTATTTGGGCGCGAGGTCCCCGTGGGATCTCGTGAAGAGGAGGCATGGCAGCACCGGGGTTTCGGAAGGAGCTTAATGAATGAGGCGGAGAGGATATCCAGGGAGGAATGGGGTGTTTCGCGTGTTGTGGTGATCAGCGGAGTGGGAGTGCGGGATTATTATCGCAAACTCGGGTACGAGCGCCTCGGCCCTTACATGGCGAAAAGGATCTAGAGTAGCACGTTCCTCAGTTCCTCATGGTCAAGCCCCGTCTTTTCCGCAAGGTCCCTGAGCAATTTCTCTACTCTTCCAAGATGCATCAACGCCCGGCGGCGTTATCTCCCAAATGCACCCCTGATTTTCTCTATATCATCCGGAGGTATGCCAAGCAGTTTGAGCCTCTCCACCAGCCACCTTTCCCTGTGTTCACCGAAGAGTGACTCATACATGTTCAAGACTCCGGAGAATCCAGTGCTCCCACCCGATTTCACCATCGCTGCTACACTCCGGTAACTTACAAGCCCGCCCTCATCGCTCCACCTCTCGAGTTCCCTGATATTTCGGATGAGGCGAGAGACCTCCGATTCTAGGTGATTCAGATCCCCCTCCATATCCTTCTCAACCACCCTCAGCATCTCGGCTCTGCCCCTCATCGCCAGCACAAGTGCCCAGTGAACGTCGCGGTACCTGTGGAGGTATCCGGAGTAAAAGGAACAGGCGGGCCAGCCCAGCGGCTTTCCCTCCAGGCGCCTCCGGTCCAGTTCGAAGAACCTTCTGATGTTTTCCAGTTCCCTGTGCCTCCGGGACCCGTACTCCACGCCTTCTGGATTTGTGGGATAACCCAGCCGCGCGACGTACATCCAGAAATCCCTCTCCACACGATTCACGTGCATCACCTCACAGCGGCAAATCCCGCGTGCTTATTCCGTTTTTATCCGCAAGCCTCTTCACCCTGCGCACAAGGAGATTGTACAGCCTTTCCGATCTCTCCCTAATCCTGAGGAACTCGTCTCTTATTGCCTCAATGTCCTCCTCCTTTGCCTCGCTCTCCCTTAGGAGGAGCAGGATCTTTTCCAGCACTTCCGTGTTGAAATCCCTGTCTATGTGCTCGCGTATGGACTGCACATCGCTCATCGCCCTGCATTCACAGATCCGGTAAACACGGTCGTTGGCCCTTATCGCCTCCCTCAAGCTATCGGCGCTCACCTTTCCACCGTTTTTGACCCAGTCCTCCAGCTCCCTCAAATTCTGGGATACCTCCCTGTGCAGGTGCCGTATATAGGCGTAATTCTCCTTCGTATCCTTCCTGATCTGTTCCTTCACGCCTTCCCCCAGCGCAATGCGCCCCGCGTAGTAGGCCAGGGGATACCTGCTCGCTAGAGACCTGTATAATATGTTCCCCCATTTGAGAGCATTTGGGCCATTAAAATGCACCGTCTTCATGTAGGACCACAAATTTTCTATGTCCTGCAGCGTTTTGTGCTGCTTTGAGCCGTAGGTCAGCCCCCTCTCGCTGGTCGGGTACCCCAGAAGGCGAACGAGTTCCCAGAACCTCTCGTCCATCTCCCCAATTTCTTTCCCATCCATTCTCATCACCGATTTCGAAAAGCGGATGGGGATTAATCAAATCTCCTGACAGAAATATTCCAATCGGAATGGAGAGAAAATCCGATAAAAAGAAATACGACGATGGGATAATGGGATCAATGAGGGAGGTTGCGGAATTGAGCATAGAGAAGATAATGACTGAAACCGTGATCAGCGTTGATCCAGATAAGGATCTGAGCCACGTGAGAAAACTGATGATCGAGTACGCCATAAGCCAGGTGCCCGTCGTGGAAAACGGGCGCGTCATAGGGATGGTCACGGAGGAGGACATAGTCAAGGCGTACGGCAGGCAAGGAAGTAAGACGAAGAACCTCAAAGCCAGGGAAGTGATGAGCGCCCCACCCCCGGTGGTCCGCATGGACATCCCCATAGAGGAGATAGTCAGGATGCTCCACGAAAAACCCGCGTTGCTCGTATCCGACGGAGAGGAGATAAAGGGGATAATCACCCGCGCAGACATAGTCTACTGGGCCCTTGATATTTAAACATTTTTCCAAAGGTTCCAGCCAGAAGGCATATAGGAGGGGAATATATTCTCCAAACATGTTCCCGCCGCTCAGCGCTATCAGGGAGATGAGGAGAAAACTTGGGTGGACGCAGAAGGAACTCGCTAAGAGGAGCGGGGTTTCGCAGTCAACCATAGCGAAGATAGAAAAGGGCAAGCTTACTCCCAGTTACGAGGTTGCCGTGAAGATATTCAGGGCGCTTTACCAGGAGGAGGGGCGCAAGGGAATTAGAGCGGAGGACATAATGAGCACGGAAATTATAACCGCAGGAGTTGAGGAGACGCTTGCATCTGTGAGCAGGAAGATGCGAGAGAACGATATTAGTCAGCTCCCCGTGGTCGAAGATGGCAAACTCGTGGGAATGATAACCGAGAGAGATATCGCAGAGGCGGTATTGAAGTACGGTACGGACGTGGGCATGTTGAGGGTCCTGGAGGTCATGGGTCCTCCACCACCAACCATAAGAAGGGACACCAACGTGAGAGCTGTGGCTGAACTGCTGAAACAGTACCCCGCGGTTATTGTAGAGGATGATGGCAACATGGTGGGCATCGTGAGCAGGGCCGATATCGTGTACCTGATCCCCAGGATGTAGGTGATCACCATGGATCTGAGGGAGCGGTTATTCGGGAGCATATTCGGGGTCGCCGTCGGAGATGCCCTGGGAGTTCCGGCTGAGTTCTCCGAGAGAGAGGCGTTGAAAGAGTATCCCGTGGAGGATATGGAGGGTTACGGGGCCCACAATCAACCACCGGGAACCTGGTCCGACGACACCTCCCTAACCCTATGCCTCGTTGATTCCCTCTGCGGAGGATACGACTTGAATGACATTGCAAGGAAATTTGTGGAGTGGTACACCAACGGGCTCTGGACTCCCCATGGCATGGCCTTCGACATAGGCGGCACGACCAGGGAGGCAATGGAAAAACTCAAGATGGGGATCTCACCCCTTGAATCCGGCGGAAGGGGTGAGTACGACAATGGAAATGGCTCACTCATGCGCATTGCTCCACTCATATTCTACACCAGCCGAATGGACATAGAGGAGAGGTTCAGAAT
>WAOY01000159.1 GCA_015520985.1 DHVE2 group archaeon | reverse complement strand
GATGGTGTGTGGCTCTCCACTGTGGTGTCCACGGAAAACAGCGTTAATCCGGAGAACCTGGAGTTCCACGTGGTGGACAGGATCATGGAGTTCTTCAAATCCTCCCCGGGAGGAGTGCTCATCATCGACGATCTCAACTACCTGATTTACCTCAACGGCATAGACCGAGTGGTGGCGTTTCTCAGGACCATCTATGGCATGGCATCCGGGAGTCACGGTGTGGCTGTGTTCTCCCGCCTGGATGACCTGGAGGACGAGGAGAGGAAGAGGATAATCGCGATATTCGACGATGTGGTGGAGGCGGGAGTGGAATGTGCCGAGGAATCCACGGTTAGATTCGTGGGGTCCCATGACGAGCTCCCGGGGAACATCGCACTATTCACGAATCGCAGGGAGGAGAATGCACATTACATAGGGCCGGGGGGCCTCGACCCGTACAGGATTGACTTTGAGATCCTGGAACTGGTGGCTGAGGAAGCGTCGAGGGGCAAGGACATAGCCATAGACTGTCTGGGCTACCTTGCCAGCTACCACGGCCCCAGGAAAATTTACACCTGGTTGAAATCCGTGGCCGACATGGCTAGCGTCCACGGGAAGAAGGTCTACGTGATCCGCGCACCGCAGGACACAGGTCTGGACCTGCTGGACGCACTAGGCTCGGAGGATAAAGCGAGGGAGTACACGGAGAGGGAGGCCATCAGGCTCTACAGCTCCCTGGTTGAGTACCTGCAGGAGAGGTACAGGGATACCCTGGGAATCTTGGTACTCGAGGACCTGCACCTGGCAGATCTGGGATCGTTGCAGCTCATCCACTACCTGGCCAGGAACATGAGGGGCGCGAAGATCCTGCTCATAGGCACCTACCGGGCGGAGGTAATGGGCACCAGGAGTGACGCGTCCAGGATAATGGCGAGCATAAGGATGGAGGAGGGAGTGAAGTTCATACGGCTTCGAGGACTAAGCCGTGAGTACATCGGGGAGATGCTCAGGTCCATACGCGGGGACATTGGGGAGAGGGAGATAGGGGAGATATACGAGAAGAGCGAGGGAAATCCTCTTCTGGCGGCCACCATGGCAACGGGGAACCTCGGAGACATCAGGTTCCTGGACACCATAAGGGACAGCGTGGAGGCGATGCTGAACCGCATGAGCGATAGGGCCTTATATATGCTCTGGCACCTTGCCGCGGTGGGAGATGTGATATCCGCGGAGATCGCGGACGAACTGGTGGGAGAGTGGAGAGAGATTGTGGAGGAAATTCCCCGGGAACTACTGGAGGTCGAGGGCAACATCATTTACTTCAGGCACGGTGTCCACAGGGACATAATACACGACAGCGCGCCAAAGGACCTCAGGAGGAGCATCCACCTGCGCATCGCCGAGATATATCAGCGCAGAGGGAACATAGCAGAGGCGGCCAGGCACTATTACCTTGCAAAGGACAGGAGGGCCATAAAACTCCTCAAGGAACTGGCGGAGATGAGCCGGAAGGAATTGTCGATAGATGATGCCATCGTGCACTACGAGAAGGCACTGGAGATCGCAGAGAGGTATGATTTGCGTGAGGAGAAGCTGAAGCTTCTGGAGAGAATAGGCGACCTCAGGAGGATGCGCGGGCTGTACCGCGAGGCCATCAAGGTGTACCAGCGTCTCCTCGCCGAGAAACCGGAGAATCCGCACGAGGTAGCCCTCAAGATGAGTTCGTGCATGGAGATACTGGGCAACTACGATGATGCCCTTGACATCCTGAAGGAGCACCTTCGCAAGAGCGAGGGCCTGATGAGGGGGAGGATAGCGTGGGAGATGGGGAGGGTGATGATAAGGATCGGCAATTTCGAGGAGGCGAAGGTGTACATCGGAGAATACATGAAGGTGGCGAAGAAGTACGGTAGCAGGAGGGACATAGCACTGGCCCACAGGGAGATGGCAGTCATACTCTACCACCAGGAGATGCCCGA
Source organism: DHVE2 group archaeon (assembly GCA_015520985.1). Taxonomy (GTDB): domain Archaea; phylum Thermoplasmatota; class Thermoplasmata; order Thermoplasmatales; family Aciduliprofundaceae; genus JAADDK01. The sequence continues at coordinate 3,311 of WAOY01000159.1, read as the reverse complement.
GAGGGCGATGGAGGAGGCCCTGAAAGCCCTGGAAATTGCGAAGGAGATCGGAGACCGCGAACTGATAGGGCACATATACAACATAGTGGGTGTGATGTACGACGAGCTGAGGCAGTACGACCTGGCGCTGGAATACTACGAGAAAGCCCTGGAGATAGCGGAGAAGATAGGCAACTACAGCGAGATACTGAAGGTGTACAACAACATCGCAATCGTTATGGACTACCACAAGGGGGATTATCAGAGGGCGAGGGAGTACTACGAGAAGATAGTGGAGATATCCCGAGAACTTGGCTACATGCAGGACCTGGCTTTCGGGTACAACAACCTTGCTGTCCTGGAGAGCAGGAGCGGAGACATAGAGAAGGCGATAGAGTACGGACGCATGGCCGTGAGTTACATATCCAGGATAGGTGACTGGTACAACACCACCGAGTTCTACCTGAACATGGCCGACTTCTACTACACTGCGGGCATGGTGGACAAGGCAAGGGAATCCGCCATGATGGCCCTGGAGATAGCGATGAAGAAGGGGTACATCCACAGCATCATATCCTCTTACATCTGGTTCATGATCTTCGACCTGGACAGCGGGAACCTGGAATCCGCGGAGGAGAACCTCAGGATGGCGGAGAGGTACATCAACAACGTGGACAGCGAGTACTCGCGCCTGGACATCCTGTCCGCCAGGGGGGAATACCTCCTGGAGAGGCGGGACATAGAAGGGGTCCGCAGGGTGCTGGAGGAGGCGTATCGCATCGCGAATGACCTCGAAGATCCCGACGAGATCAGGCGCCTTGATTCCCTGAGATCCAGGATGCTCTGCGCCTCCGGGAGAGTGGGTGAAGCCATGGAGATCGCCGATGAGATCAGAAGGGACTACGCCGGCAAGAGGAAGTACAAGTGGATCGCCGAGTACTTCCGCCTGCTGGGCAACTGCCTTATGCGGGAGGGGCACGCAGATGAGGCCATGGAGTGTTTCCGCAGATCGCTCGGGTACTACCGCAAGCTCAACAGCCGCAGGAGGGTGGAGGAGCTGGAGGAGAAGATGAGGGAGCTGCAAAGGAAAAGGATTAATAGACAGTAGCGCTTATTGCCCCCGTGGAAAAGATGAGGGTGGCCCTGACGGGGACCCCCGGCACGGGAAAGACCACCGTGGCGAAGATACTGTCGGATAAGTTCCGGGTTGTGCACCTAAACGAGTTCAGAGAGGCCCGGAGAGAGTACGACGAGGCCCGGGACACCTACGTGGTGGACATCGATTACCTCAGGGAGAAGATCGAGGCGATACAGGGCAATGATGTCGTCATTGTGGAGGGGCATTACGCCCAGGACATGCCCGTTGACATCGCCATAGTGCTCCGGTGCCACCCAGATGAGTTGAAGAGGAGGCTCCAGAGGAGGGGATACTCCGAGATCAAGATCATGGAGAACGTGGAGGCCGAGGCCATGGGCATAATAACTGATGAATGCCTGAGCGTATTCTCGCCTGAGAGGGTCTACGAGGTGGACACCACGAACCGAACCCCCCAGGAGGTAGCCAGGGCCGTGGAGGAAATAATATCCGGACGCGGGGAAAAGTACAGGAAGAGGATAAGCTACATGGAGGAGATCCTGAAATGGTACTGAACGACTACCGCTCAAAGGTGGACGGCGTGCTGACCGCGATATCAAAGCCCTTCGCTAGGCTGCACCCCAACACCATAACCGCAATTTCCCTCGGCATCGCCGTGCTCGCTTCTCTCTCCTACTATCTGAACTACCTTCTCCTCGCCTTCGTGTTCATCTTCCTCTCCGCGCTCCTGGACGCGGTGGACGGCAAGGTGGCTAGGATGAGGAACCTCGCATCCAGGAGGGGCGATTTCCTCGATCACGCGGTGGACAGGTACGCAGACACGATCATTCTCCTCGGGATAATATTCAGCCCCTACGCCACGCTCTGGATCGGCGTGTTCGCCCTGGTGGGGGTGTATCTCACGAGTTACATGGGCACCCAGGCCCAGGCGATAGGTCTCGGGAGGATATACGGAGGAATTCTCGGACGCGCCGACAGACTCGTGATCCTCATGATCCTGCCCATAGTGCAGTATCTGTGGTGGGGATACTACTTCTCCGTGACGGACTGGGTCCTGATAGCCTTCGCAGTGCTCGGGAACATCACTGCGCTTCAGCGCTTTCACTCCGCCTGGAAGGCCCTCTCTTAGCCCGGGACTCCTTCTTTATCTTGTAGTACAGTAGTGGGTGGGTCATCCACTGCTTGCTACACAGTGCATCCTTGGCGATGTCCCTCACGCACAGCCCGAAGGCGCGCATAGTTGCGCATTTTGGCACCGAGTACTCCTTTCCGGATATCTCGCCGGTGATGTGCCTTATCTGATACTCCGTCAGATCCTTCCGGAAATCCGGGACGGTGGCGAAAATCTTGAGGATTTCCTCGTTGCTCATCCCTATCTTGTGGAGAAAAGTGACCAGGGAGAAGCGCGCCTCGTGGGACACGTTCACACCCTGCTGTATCTTGGCAATTATCGCCTTGATGCACGGTGGGAAAGCATCGGAGTCCACATCGCCCAGATCCACCTGGGAGTAGGAGGATATGTACTCGTCCTTCAACCCCTTCAATTCCGAGATGTACCCGGAAAACGCCTTTTCCAAGAAATGAGAATTGGAGGACTGGGCCGCGACCTCCTCCACGAATCGGGCCACGAAGGCCTCGCGTATCACCTTGATGAACCTCTCCCGGTCTATGGGGAACCAACCCCGCCTCAGGGGCTGGTACAGGAGCCGGAACTCGTCGGTGCTGAAGTTCTTTGCATACTTGATGAAATCGATGAAGTATATCTCGTACTCATCCCCAAGGTCCCTGAATCGAATGCCGAGCCCGGTGGCAACGGTCTTTATATCCTCAGGGGACGCCTCGAGCATGCGCACGAGGCGGTCTCGCTCCACGTTGGCGAAACGCTTGGTGACCAGGGGGTCCTGCAGGGCGATGAGAATGAGCTTGGCCACGATGAAGGAGAAAAAGAGGAGCCTTCTGTTCCTGTCGTAGCCGGTGGTGGGCAGAGCAACCTCCTCGCCGGTGAGCGATGCCCGGAGCCTCTCGTACCCGAGCTCCCGGGCCTCCTCGTAAAAGGGAGAGTTGAGTATGTCGTCGATGCTCACGTCCTTAAGCACTTCCCTGGCGCGGGGGAGAAAGGGGTACTTTGCAAGCAGCACGTCCATTCAGGGCCGGGACCGGGATTTGAACCCGGGTCAAGGGATCCACAGTCCCCTAGGATAGCCCCTACCCTATCCCGGCCATGCGGGGGTGAATG
>WAOY01000158.1 GCA_015520985.1 DHVE2 group archaeon | reverse complement strand
GAACGGGGAGCGGAAAGAGCCAGACCTCCCGCAAGGTGTTCCGCCTGCTTCGCGAGATGGGGCTGAAGGTAGTATCCATAAGGCATCCCATGCCCTACGGAGACCTTGTGAAGCAGAGGGTTCAGAGGTTCGCATCCTACGATGATCTAGACAAGTACGAGTGCACCATAGAGGAGAGGGAGGAGTATGAGCCCTACATCGACATGGGAGGCGTGGTTTACGCAGGCGTAGATTACGAAGCGATATTGCGTGAGGCGGAGAAGGAAGCGGACGTGATAATCTGGGACGGAGGAAACAACGACTTCCCGTTCTACAAGCCGGACCTGTGGATAGTCGTTGCCGATCCCCATCGCCCGGGGCACGAGATGAAGTACCATCCCGGCGAGACGAATTTCAGAGCGGCGGATGTGATAATAATCAACAAGATGGACACCGCGAACCGCGATGATATCCAGGAGATATTTGACAGCATAGAGAAGGCGAATCCCGACGCGATTGTGATTGAAGCCGCATCTCCGCTCTTCGTGGACAAGCCCGAATTGATAAAAGGAAAGCGCGTTCTCGTTGTAGAGGACGGGCCTACGCTCACCCATGGAGAGATGAGGTACGGCGCAGGGTATGTCGCCGCTAAGAGATATGGAGCGAAGGAGATTGTGGATCCGAGGCCATACGCAGTGGGCTCAATAGTGGACACGTACAAGAAGTACACCCACCTTGACAGGATCCTACCCGCAATGGGCTACGGCAAGAAGCAGATGAAGGAGCTGGAGGAGACGATAAACAACGCGGACGTGGACGTGGTGGTGAGCGGCACACCCATTGACCTGAACCGCGTGGTGAAGGTGAACAAGCCCATAGTGCGCGTACGCTACGAACTGGACGAGATAGGAAAGCCGGACCTCAGGGACATACTGGAGGACTTCGCAAAGAAGCACAACCTCATCTGATCTTTTTACACCTTCATTTTGTATATCCACGCGTGGAGATCCCCGTAAAGGATGTCCCTCTTCTCAACAACGGTGAAGTAATGCTCGAACTTGCGATGCGGCGTAATCACAACGAAAACGCTTCCTGAGAAATGCTCCTCAAGTTCCTCAGCGAACTTCTCGTACAGGCGGAATATCTCCTTCTTTGACCCTATCCTCAGACCGTAGGGGGGATTCGTCACGATGTACGGCGCTTCGCTCACGTACCTGTGCATCTCCTCCGCTTTGCCCTGTACCACGGAAATCTTTACCATTGCCTTCTCAGCATTTGTAAGTGAGGAGCGTATGTACTTCGGGTTCTTCTCGATGCCGATTAAGCGGGGCTCGGGTCCCCGCGGGCCTCTGTACTTTTCCTTTATTTCCCCCCATACATCGGGGTTGAAGAAGGGCAGGCGTGTGAAGTGAAAACCCCTGAATACGTTGGGAACCCTTCTCCTGGCATGGTACGCTTCTATGAGGATGGTCCCAGAACCGCAGAATGGGTCCACTATCGAATCTTTCCACCTGGAGAGCTCCACCATGGCGGAGGCGATGACGGGATTAAGCGCCGCCGGGTGCTTTGCCACCCTGTATCCCCTGCGGTGCAAACTCGGGCCAGTGGTGTCTATTCCCAGCAAAAATGTGCTTCCAAGTACCCATGCCATCACGGGCACATCGGGATCGTCGAGGTTCACCTTAGCCCCCGGATTTTTATTGAGAAACACCTCGCCTATCAATCTGCTCACTTCTATACTCGTAAAACCGTGCTCACCGCGGCGCTCCGTCACCACTCCAAAGGTCGCCCCTCCGATGTCAATATCCACGTCATCGGCAATGCGGCGTATATCTTCGAGGCTTTCAACCTCTCCCCTGGCAAGGAGGATCACAACCCTGTTTATCTTCTTTGCAGCGTAGTTCAGGAGGTAAAAGAGATCCTCGGGGCCTTCGTACACGACCTTCCCCTCGAGGACGTCAACGACCCTCGCACCGAAACTCTCTATCTCTCTAGCTGCGATGTCCTCGAGTCCACGTATCGTGGTTGATAGATAAATCATTGCAGGGGAATAGATTACTGGCAATTAATGTTTGTCCCCCACTAAAAATGATGCGCTGCAACCATTCACTTCACCAAAAATTGCAAAATTGACGATGATATGAAAAAATCAGACCTTTGCACCACCATGATGGTTACCATGTTACTTACCAACACTGCCAAACATTTGGTTCCGAAAAGGAATATAAGGGGCAAGGACATACTCAACTTTACCGAGGTATGCTGGAAGGTGATGGGTATGGAAGTTGTTAAGAGAGATGGAAGGGTAGTAGAGTTTAACGAGGAGAAGATAAGGAACGCCGTGCTGCGCGCCATGGATTCCATAGTGAAGGATCCAAAGAACATCAGGGATGCGGAGGAGGTAACCAGGGAAGTTGTGAAGAGGATAAGGGAGAGGGGCGAGGAGAGGATAAGCGTTGAGGAGATTCAGGACATAGTTGAGGAAACCCTCATGGATTTAGGGTTCAAGAAGGTGGCGAGGGCATACATAGTTTACAGGGAGGAGCGAAAGAAAATAAGGGGAGCGAAGAAGATTCTCGGGGTTGAGGATGATCTCAAGCTCACCGTGAACGCAATAAAGGTACTCGAAGCTCGCTATCTTCTGAAGGACGAGAACGGAAATATCATAGAGACGCCCAGGGAGATGTTCCACCGCGTGGCGAGGTACCTTTCCCTCGTGGACATACTTTACGAGGAGGACATATACGACAGGGATGCAAAGCAGGAGTTCAGGGAACCGGAGAAGATTGAAAAGCCAGAGTTCCTGAGCGTCTGGGAGTTTGAGATGCTTCGCCGCGCCTACAGGCACCTCTCCAGGGAGGGGCACATGAAGAAGAGCTTCTCCTACGTCCTGAAGGCCCTGCAGGAGCGCTGGGAGAAGATAGAGAAAACGAAGGAAGAGTTCATGGAGATTATGACGTCCCGCGAGTTCCTTCCCAATTCGCCCACCATGATGAATGCCAATACCAAACTGGGCCAGTTGAGCGCATGCTTCGTTCTCCCCGTGCCAGACAGCATAGAGGACATATTCGACGCGGTTAAGTACGCGGCCATGATACACAAGAGCGGTGGGGGCACGGGCTTCTCCTTCTCGCGCCTTCGCCCCAAGGGGGATATCGTCGCAAGTACGAGTGGAGTTGCCTCCGGCCCTCTGTCGTTCATGCGCGTTTTCGATGTGGCCACTGACGTTATAAAGCAGGGCGGGAAGAGAAGAGGCGCGAACATGGGCGTGCTAAGTGTGCACCATCCCGACATTATAGACTTCATCACGTCCAAAGACTCGGAGAACCGAGTGCTCAGCAACTTCAACATCAGCGTTGCAATAACGGATGAATTCATGAACGCGCT